>CAZCEM010000340.1:0-3523 GCA_964497555.1 uncultured bacterium | reverse complement strand
GCATTCACATATACATACAATTAACAATATAGATTCCAGCTTTCGCTGGAATGATGTGCCTTCGGCGCACTCCCGAATTATCAAACAGAATCTAAAAGTCCACCCTCCCGGGCGAGGTGCTCTCGGTCGGGCTCGGAGGCCCGACCTACGCAGCTTAGGAGCAACATGTCCAGCAAGGTGGACATGCGAACGCCCCTGACTACTGACCACTGCCCACTGACTACTTCTAAGCTATACTGGCGCGAACCGAAATTGCAACCTTGTACAGCACCGTTACCAGCGCCGCGCCGAAAGCGTAGATCGCCAGCGCGATCATCACTTCCGGGAAAGTGGGGAAATACTGCGTCACCGCGCCCAACGGGGAAGGAACGAACCCCGTCACCACCATGCCCATGCCCTTGTCGATCCAGATCGACACGAACACCATGACCGCCGTCCAAGTTAGAACCTTTTCGTTGCTGCGGGATTTGGGATTGATCAGCAGCACCAGCGATGCCACTGCCAGCGTCACTGAAGTCCAGATCCACGGCACCAGCGCGGTCTGGCCATTCAAGCCGAAATACATATATTGGAAATGGGCTTTATGTTCGGGGATGCTGGAATAAACCGCTGTGAAGATCTCCATCAAGATGAAGAACACATTCACGCACATGGCGTAGGTTACAATCACCGCCAGCTTTTGGACGGGCTCCCTGCCCGTGTTGAAAGAACTGATTTTACGCAACAACAGCGCGGCTAAAATCAGCAGCGAGGGGCCTGAAGCAAACGCTGATGCCAGGAAGCGCGGCGCTAATACCGCAGTCAGCCAGAAGGGACGAGCGGCTAAACCACAATAGAGGAACGCGGTGACGGTGTGAATGCTGACCGCCCAGGGAATCGAGATCAGAATGATAGGTTTGATCCACTTCGGCGGATGAACAACCTTGCGCTCGGCGCCCAGGGTTATCCAGCCGATGAAGATATTCAGAATCAGATATCCAAACAGCGACACCGTATCCCAGAACATCAGGGAATTGGGGGTCGGGTGCAGGAACACGTTCAGAATGCGGAAGGGCTGACCCATATCGACGAAGATGAAGGTCATGCACATGATACACGCGCCAATAGCCAGAAACTCGCCGAGGATGGTCAGCTTGCCGAAGGCTTTATAGTTGTGCAGATAGTAAGGCAGCACCACCATCACCGCCGAAGCGGCCACGCCGACCAGAAAGGTGAACTGGGCGATGTAGAAGCCCCAGGCTACGTCCCGGCTGAGCCCGGTGATGCCCAGGCCGATGCGGAACTGCTGAAGATAGCACAAGCCTCCCACACACATGACGCCGGCGAGCATCAAAAGCCAGGTCCAGTAAGCGCGGGTTCCCGATAATGCTTTTTCTAACATCGCCGCCTCACACTAGGTAGTAGATTTGAGGTGAAGTCCCCAACGCCGGTTTGCGCCGGATGGTGAAATTCAGCGCCAGCAGCTCGCGGATCTGCGAATCCGCATCGTCAAGATCGCCGAAGGTCAGCGCCCCCGCCGGGCAGGCTTCCACGCAGGCTGGGATCTGCCCCCGCGACAACCGCTCCTCGCAGAAGGTGCATTTCTCGACCACGCCCTTCATGCGGGTGGGGAAGTCGGGGTTGCAGCCATGCTTCAAAGCCAGCCGCGGATCCCGCCAGTTGAAGCTGCGCGCGCCGTAAGGGCAAGCCACCATGCAGTACCGGCAGCCGATGCAGCGGTGCCAGTCCATCATCACGATGCCGTCGGACTCGCGCTTCCAGGTGGCCTGGGTGGGACAGACCCGCACGCAGGCGGGGCTGTCGCAGTGGTTGCACAGCACCAGCGTTGGACCTTCCTTCACCTCTTCTTCGAGAAAGGGATGTCCTTCGGACTCGAACGCGCCTTCGAAGCTCTCCTTCCAAATCCACTTCACCTCGTCCTTCGGATTGCACCAGTCGGGCACGTTGTGGACGGAATGGCAGGCGTCGATGCAGGCGGTGCAGCCCTTCTGCTCGCGGCAGAGCTTCAGGTTGACCACCATCGCCCAGCGCTTGGCGATCAGGGGCGATTCTTCGGGAATATCGACCACGTCAGCGAAAAGTTTCACCGCCGGACGAACCGCCAGCCCCGCGGCGCCTAAACCAACCAGCTTGAGAAAGTCTCGTCTGCTAAGGCTCATTCTTTAGATCCTCCGGCGTCAAGTGGCACTTCCAGCAGTAGGGATCTACCGACGCGTAGTTGTGGCAGCGGTCGCAGAACTCGGTCTTGTTGGAATGGCAGTTCAGGCAGGTCTTGGACAGGCTCATGTTGAACTTCCGCCCGTCTTCGGCGCGGAAGACTCGCTCCTCCTGCCGCACTACTTTATCGCGCCAGTCGTTCAGCACCGCCATGTGTTTATCTTTCATGTAGGCGGCGTCCAGCACGCATTTATCGCGCCCCGGCTCGCCCTGGGTCTGGATCACGGGATTGGGCGTCTCGCCCGAACCCAGGGCCAGATTGTACCACAGCGGGGAGGTCATGAAGAACAAAAATATCAGGATGCCGATGATTACTTTACCGGAATCGTACATCACTGGCCCTCCTCAACGCTCAGCAGCGGCTGACCGCGCAAGTCCGTCTTCCGTTCGTTTTCGCCTTTCATTATCAACGCATTGCCCACCATCTCATGCACCGCCGCCACCTGCACCTCCGGCACCCAGAACTCCATCAGCCCCGGCAGGGTGGCTTTGTCGATGGCACAGATGCACAGCAGCGTGTTCACGTCGTATTTGTCATGCACGTACTTGACGGCATTGGCGCGGGGCAGCCCGCCCTGCATCCGGATTTCCAGATTCTCGTCGGTGCCCAGACCAGCGCCGGATCCGCAGCAGAAGGTCTGCTCGCGGGTAGTTCCTTCGGGCATGTCGTGGAAATGGTTGCAGACATTGCGAATGATGTAGCGCGGCTCTTCGATCAGACCCAGGCCTCGCGCGGGGTTGCAGGAATCGTGATAGGTGGTGCGGAAGTTGTCGTTGCGGCTCTTGTCGAACTTGACCACGCCGTTCTTGATGAGGTCGGCGGTGAACTCGCAGATATGCACCATTTTGGTCGATTTGGCGTTCTCGAAGACCGTCCCCGTGATAGGTGACTGGGGCGCTTCAAGGAAGTCCGCCGGTTCCTGCATAGTCGCCATATACTGGTGCAGCACCCGCCACATGTGACCGCATTCGCCGCCTAAAATCCACTTTACCTTCAGCCGTTTGGCTTCGTCGTAGATTTTCGCGTTCAGGCGCTTCATCATCTCATGCGAGTGGAACAGCCCGAAGTTGCCACCTTCCGACGCAAAGGCGCTGAAGGTGTAATCCAAACCCACCTCGTGCAGCAGCGCCAGATAGCCGAGGAAGCCGAAGTAATGCGGGTCGCCGAAGTAATCCGCTGAAGGCACCACGAACAGCACCTCTGCGCCCTTCTTGCCTATCGGGGCTTCCACGCGGACGCCGGTGATCTCTTCGAGGTCATCGACCGCGAAATCGACGCTGTCCTTGAAGCCGTGCGGCTGGATGC
>CAZCEM010000339.1:0-3532 GCA_964497555.1 uncultured bacterium | reverse complement strand
GGAAATGCGACCGGGCGGGCGTATATTTTGCGCGAGTTCAATACAGAGGCAAAGCCAGTATTCGGAAGATTGTATGCATTCCTTAGCTTTTCCTCACCCAGCTAAGAGTTCCGGTCCGTACAGGTGGGGAATGTCCAGCTTGCTGGACATGTTTCTCATTTTCGTCAGGTCGGGCCTCCGAGCACGACAAGGGCGGACTGAAAGAGTCCACCCTCCAAGGCGGATCAGATCTTTTCTCAGTTGACAACGGCAGTCGATCCTCTCCTACGGCAGCACCCAGCTCCCGCTGACGAACTGCTCGATAGCCCCCGTTACCTGCGGCAACGTTATCGGCACCCTATCCCAGCACAATGCTCCCAACACAGCCATCGCCACCGCCTCCCGATAGGCTGCGGGAACACCATATTCGTCCGACAACGACACCGGTTTGCTTGACCGCCGCATTATCTCATCGACCAGGATTCGGTTCTTGACGCCGCCGCCGGCGAGAATGCGTCTATCGAGAGGCCCCCTTCGGGAAATCACTGTCGCAATCCCTGCACAAGCCGTCCGTGCCAAATCCTCCCCCCGCACGCGCGATTTCCAGCGGCTGAGCCAGCCGGTCAATTCGTCTCCCGTCCCCAGCGAACGGCTCTCCTCCATCTGCAGGCTTAACATATGATGCAGCTCCGCCAGCGCATCCTCATCAATCCTGCCCTCCGCTGCGTGTGCCCCGTCTCGGTCGAAAGGCTCACCGAACATTTCACGAGCCAGCCTATCGAGAAGCTGGTTGCAGGAGCATACGTCCTTGCCCCGCAGCGCTGCCACCCAGTGTGGTTTGGCTTGTACAGCGGGTTTTTCGCCGAGCCAGTTGGAAATCATGGTTATATTGCAATAGCCGCCCAGATTCACAATGCATCGCCGCTCAAGGGGATCGCGGAATAAGATGAAATCCGCCATCGGCGTGAGCGGCGCGCCCTGTCCGCCGTGCGCCAGATCAGCCGCGCGCAGGTCGAACAACACCGGCAGACCGAGGCCGTAGGCAATTGGCGCCGGATTCAGAAGCTGCCAACTGAGCGGCGGCGCGTGATAGATTGTCTGACCGTGAATCACCACCATATCCACCCGTTCGCCGCCTATCATCTCGCGGAGCAGCTCCAGATGTTTCTGAGCCAATTCCAAGGCGAGGTCCGCGACAATGCCGGCCGAAAGAGGCGTCTGGTCGGCGAGCTTGCGCAGATTTTCGCCGGTGTCGCCATAGGATTTGCCGGCGCATTTCACCACCCGAGCCGCGATATTGAGACCTATGCCGGAGATCTCCACCATCGCTGCATCTACCCCGTCGCAGCTTGTGCCGCTCATGCAGCCCACGATGACGCGCTGCACCTCCGCCGGCGGGAAAACCTCCAGCCGTCCTCCTATCCTCCGTCCCAAGCCCTGATTTTGCCCGGTCTCAAACATCCAAATCGATGTCCTCCACCAGAGCTTGATAGCAGCGGCAACTATCCTCCAATCCTCCCGGACGCGAACGCGCCAGCCACAGTCGTTGGTGTTCCTCGATAATTTCGAGCATCTCCGCCCTAAGCCGTGACCACACCGGTGCTATGTCGCCTTCCGGAAACCGAACAGCGTAGGATTTGTCGAGAGCCCACCTGGCGACCTTCATTAAATGACGACACTCATCAGCCGTCAGCGGGTCGAGGGAACTCTCATCGAATGGAACAATAGTCTCGAGCGTCTCTCGCGCGTTGTCCAAATAGTCGCGTTTTATCGGTCGATAATCCATCCGGCGTGAGCGCTCCATCTCATCGAACAGAAAGGTGCGGTTGGTCAGAGGGATGGGAGCATTGGAGTCTGCTGAAGACGAACCTGCCTTTCTCCTTGCCAAATAATCAGTATCCCCTATAGTCTCAAGCCAAGGGCCGATTGTTTCACTCCAGTCTCCGAAAACAGGCAGAGAGGCGGTGAGGGACAACGCTCCAACTCCCTCCGCATTCCACGCAGCGCCGGCGCCAGCGGCGATTCCTGCTAAGGTGAGCGGGAACTGCTGCCGATGACCGCTGTCCCCCCATTCGGTGACCAGCATCCCCACCGCGCCATTCTCTGAGCCCGCCTTGGCCGCCTCGTTAAGGTTTCGGCTGCGCTCGGATGAACGTCCCGTGATGCTGCACCAAGAACTGGTGCCGGGACAAACCCAAACCTCGCAGCGGCGGGCGTTGGCCTTGCTCAGCCAATCCTCCCACGGCTCATCCGGCTCATAACCCCACACCAAGGCGACAGCGTCACCGATGTCCACATCGAACGGCGCATCGTCGCGCAGCAACAGATCCGCCCAGAACATCGGTCGGAAGCCCCTCTTTCGAGACGCTTTAAAAATCTTCTCTACAAAGGACCAACAAATCCGAAAGAAACCTTCCTTAGCCACCGACTCCAACGAGCGCCCCTGACCCACGTCGTAGGTTTCGTCGCAGCCTACATTTAACAGTCCGCTGGTGAAGTTGGGCAGAAGCTGGTCTAACAAATCCTCCACAAACTCCAATGAACCGGGCTCAGTCGGGCAAAGGCTGAACGGACCGGAGCGCAGGTGTTCGCGGAACTTCCATTCACCGATAGTCTCAGCCAGTGATTGGTAGCGGGAATGTTTCAGCCAGCGCGTCAGATGCCCGAAGCAATTCTGATTAGCAGCGAGGACAATGTCGCGGTCAGCGCAGTAACCATCCAGATGGTGGACTTCCTCCGCCGTCAGCGGCGAGGCCTCGTGCCAGACCTCCTCATGCCCGGCGTAAGCGAAGGTGTGTTCGGTGTAAAGCTGGAAGTGGTTGTATTTCAGCGACGCTAACAGGTCGATCAGCTTCTCCAACTCGCTTAGCAGCGGCACCCGATCGCGGGAGACGTCCAGCATGAAGCCGCGATGCTTGAAGACAGGCGCGTCCTCAATGGACAGCCCCGGCATCTTTCGACCGTTGAAGCGAAGTATTTGCGCCAGTGTCAGAAGGGCATATCGAACTGCGGTCTCAGTTTCCGTCTGGATCATCACTGCGGGCTGTTTGGCGCCCCGAGGGCGGTTAGAGACCGTCACTCGATAAGCCTGTTGGCGAATCTCTACTGCGTCGAAGCCGGGCTGCCCGATGGAAGGGAATTTAGGCGCGAATCCCTGACCCATTTGGACGATAATCTCGGGTGGTCGGCTGCGGGCGGCTTTCTCCGCCGCGGGGATGAACAGCGGATGGTCTGTCAAGCCCGGGTCAAAAAGAGGGATCCGGTCGGCGAGACCATCGCTCAACTTGGCGCCCGCCGGCGGGTCGAAGGGCGGCAGATTCCCGCATATCAGATTAACAGCGTTGATGACGGCTGAGCTGACGCCGCTGACGCTCAAGGGCGGCGAGTCAAACTCGGCGCAATGCTGACGGCGCAGCTTGACGCGTCGGGGCGCGGGCAGAAGGTGGGGGAAGTTCATTCAGAAAAACTCCAATAGTATTAAGGGGTGCTTTTCTTTTAAACATTGAAAAAATGCGTCGAAGACGCATCATTCCAGTGAAAGCTGGAATCCAGA
>CAZCEM010000338.1:0-3537 GCA_964497555.1 uncultured bacterium | reverse complement strand
GAACGTCAGTCATCCGGCTGGTCAAAGCGGCGGAAGAGATTTTAAATTCTGATTTCCCGGGACAACGGACTCTTGTCCCTTGCAGAGCGGACTTTCCGTCCGCTCTTGCGCCTTCGGCGCATTACCTCTGTTGTGAAAAAGAAAATGCACTCCTTAATATAGATACCCAAGACGTTTTAGGATACATCATGCAACCTCTGCTTCATTTCAAGAACTTTACCATCCCAGACCGCGAAGTGATGAGTTGCGGCAGCGTCGCCTGTCCGGGCTGCGGCGCAGCGCTGGCGATGCGCCTGGCGCTGAAGGTGCTGGGCTCCGACACTGTGCTCATCATCCCCGCCTGCTGCTGGGCGGTGATTGACGGGCCCTTTCCATATTCCGCCGCCCGTGTGCCGGTGCTGCAGGTCGCTTTCGAGACAGCGGCTATTTCCGCCGGCGCGGTTCGCGCTGGATTGGACGCCACCGGCAAAGTCGGCATCAACGTCGTCGCCTGGGCGGGGGATGGGGGAACCTTCGACATCGGCTTCGGACAGCTTTCCGCCGCCGCTGAGCGCAATGACAATGTCATCTATGTATGCTACGACAACGAAGCTTACATGAACACCGGCATCCAGCGGTCTTCCGCCACCCCCTGGGGCGCTTGGACCACCACCACGCCAGGAAAGGACTATAAGAAGGAGCCCAAAAAGAACCTTCTGGAGATTATGGCGGCTCACCGGATTCCCTATGCAGCTTCAACCACGGTAGCCTATCCCGACGACTTCACCGCTAAGTTCCGGAAAGCCATGACCATCGAGGGTTTCCGACTGATTCACATCTTCAGCCCCTGCCCGCCGGGACAGAAGGTGCTGGAGAAGGACTCCATCAAGCTGGCGCGATACGCGGTCGAATCGCGGGTATTTCCGTTGTACGAAGTCGAAGACGGCACGAATTACCGTCTGTCGATGGATCCTCCGCCGCGTCCGGTGGATGATTACTTGAAGATGCAGGGTCGCTTCAAGCATCTCGGTGAAGCCGAGCGCGCGTATATTCAGAAGACGGTGAACGAAGAATGGGCGAGACTCCATCACCGAATGAGAGTGGGTGAGGCGATAGCCGGATAGACTGTGGGCTGACGTTAAAACTCTAATCCAGCAGAAACGCGGTGCAGGATAAGGACAACCTGCGCCACGCTGTCGCTGGATTAGGGGGCTTTAGCTTTATTGCGTGAAGTCTATAGATAATTCAACATATCTCTGCGTTCGCCGGAATTATCATTGATTCATAGCAAGGGGAGAGGTATATTTCAGTTGTGAAAAACCTGTTGACATTGGTCCTTGTCGGACTCTCAAGCCTAATGCTGGTAGATTGCGTCGGAATGACGGCTCGTCCTCGGGCGGTTCAGACGCCTGAGGAAGCAGCGCCGCCGATTCCAGCCGCCGATACGACATGGGCGTACTCGCCGATGCAGGTGGAAACGCTGCCGTCCGCCTGCGCTGATGCGCCGATGCTGCGGGATGCCAAATCCTTGCATTTCACTCCCTACGCGTTCGCCCAACCGGTCAGCTCAATCAGCGAGGAGAACGCTCCAGCCGAATCCCGCGCTGACGTCCGGGGCGGTTACCGGGTGCAGTTATTCGCCGGAAAGGAATACAACGCCGCGTTGAAGGTGAAAACAGAGGCGGAAGCAAGGCTGAATGTGCCGATTTACGTCATTTTTGTAGCGCCTCAGTATAAGGTGCGCGCTGGTGATTTCGTCCAGCGAACGGACGCCGAGAATCTCTGCAGCATCGCCCAGGCGCAGGGTTTCAAGGACGCCTGGGTAGTCTGGTCTCAGGTGGAAGCTGCTCCCTGAAGGCTTAATATGAACTCAATAACCTCCATCGACGAATTTCAGCTAGAAAGCCAAAGTGAAGAATATTTTGGACTGCCGCTCGATTCCCTGCACCATGACGCGGTAGTCGATTGTCAAATGTTCCTGCAGATTTATCCGGGCAAATTCGTCAAATACCGCGACCCCGGCTTTCCCTTCGATGAATCCGTTCGGAACAGACTGCGGGAAAACAAACACGCCTTCATCTACATTCGGATAAATGACGGCTTTGTATTTCAAGAATACTTGGAGAAAAATCTTCAGAAAGTATTGTTTGATCCGCACCGGGACTCCTTCCAGAAAACCCAAGTTCTCTACTCGACTACCACCTACACTGTCAAGACGCTGCTCGCCAACCCGCGCTCCCGCGAAGTTGTGGAGAAATCAAAGAACGTTGTTGAACTTGCGATAAACTACATCTTCTCCCAGCCCAGCGCTCTGCGCCAAATCATCGACATCAGCGAAACCGACTATTACACCTACACTCACTCGGTCCATGTGATGACCTTTACTATCGCTCTGGCGAAGAAGATGGGCTGGACCGCGGACAAGGAACTGTACGAACTGGGATGCAGCGGCTTGTTTCACGACCTCGGCAAGAGTTTCATCGATCTGGAGATTCTGAATAAAAACGGGCCGCTGACGGATGAGGAATTTGAACATCTTAAGAAACACCCCGAATACGGCTACAAGGCGCTGCGGCAAGCCGGCGAGACCTCCGAGCGAATCCTCATGCCGGTATTGCGACATCACGAGCGGCTGGACGGATTAGGTTATCCCAACCGCCTCACGCTCACGGCCATCGAACCCGACGTCCGTATTGTCTCCATCGCCGATATGTATGACGCCCTCACCACTCGCCGGGTCTATCGAGACGCTTATCTGGCGTTCGACGCTTTGCAGATTATGAAGGAATTAGTCGGCACTTGGATTGATCCCCGGATCTTTCGCGAGTTTGTGAAGCTGTTAGGCGAAACCTAACGACCAGACAAGTTTGTAAGTTTGAAAGTTCGAAAGTTCAAACTTTCAAACTTTCATCAACCATCAAATTGGGAGTTTTAATGATTACCAAAGAGGAAGCGCTCGAATATCATTCCCGGGCGCGCACTGGCAAGATTGAAGTCATCGCCACCAAGCCCTGCATGACGCAGACCGATTTATCCTTGGCTTACACCCCCGGGGTGGCGCAGCCTTGCCTGGAGATACACCAGCGAATAGAGGATGTTTATCGCTACACCGCCAAAGGCAACCTGGTGGCGGTGGTCAGCAACGGCACCGCCGTGCTGGGCTTGGGCGACATCGGACCCGAAGCCGGCAAGCCGGTGATGGAAGGCAAAGGCGTCCTGTTTAAGAGATTCGCAGATATCGACGTCTTCGACATTGAGTTGAATTCCAAGGACCCTGATGCCATCATTAAAGCCGTGAAGATGATGGAACCCACCTTTGGCGGCATCAACCTCGAAGACATCGCGGCTCCGGACTGCTTTTATATTGAGGAGACACTCAAGGAGATCATGGACATTCCGGTATTCCATGACGACCAGCACGGCACTGCTATCATCTCCGGCGCCGCGCTGGTCAACGCCTGCTTTGTCACCGACAAAGAGGTTAAAGACCTAAAAGTAGTCTTCAACGGGGCGGGCGCCGCCGGCATCGCCTGCGCCAATTTTTACATTGCCTTGGGC
>CAZCEM010000337.1:0-3541 GCA_964497555.1 uncultured bacterium | reverse complement strand
TTTCTCCCTTTCTCTTTATATATGACCATTTGAACGCAATTTGGTATAAATTATCTATCAGTCTCTTTCGATTTGCACTTTTCGGGCTGGAAGCCCGAACGGCGCGACGGAGAAGAAACATGTCCACAAGCTGGACATGCCCCGCGCTGAAAGAGCCTTCCCCTTAAAAAAAAGCGCCGAGATCCTCGGCGCTTTTTGTCAGGTAGGATAAAAAAGATTTCTACCAGGAATAAGTTACTTTAACCGACGTCGCCATGTTCTGTGAATTCTTGCCGGTCAGGATGTAGGGTCCATTGAGGAGCAGGCTGGGATTCAGGAGCATGTCGAGCGTCAGGTTCTTGTAGTCGATTGCCGCGCCTAATAGGAATTCCTCATCGGTGTAACCTTCGTAAGTTTTAGGATTCCCAGCAGTTGGATTGGCCGGTTCCCAGGATTCACTCTCCCAGCTCTTCGTAAAGCCCAGGCGCATTGTGAGCCAGGAGTTCAGGGCTGTTTCCATGCCAATACCGAAGTAAGGAAATGCGCTCCAGGAACCGTCGGAGGTGTTGCTGGAATCTCGATAGGTTCTCTCGAGGCTCCAGGGATGAAGGTCCATCCCTATGTTGGTGACGACAAGCAGTTTATCGTTGGGTTTGATGTTGGTGCCGAGACCCAATACGAAATCCGTTTCGCTGATTTTCTCGCCCTTGAGATTTTGCCCCACGGACAGATTCTTCTTCTCGTAGCCCTGCCCAGTAAAACCCAATGAAAAATAAGGAACCAACGCTATGCTCTCCGACATGTCCAGCCAGTAGCGTCCGCCGAATGAAATAATGGAAAAGCCGTCTGGTTGGGTGATGTCTTTGCCGTCCGCGTCTTTATCAGTCCAACTCACATTTTTAAAACCGAAGAAACCGTCAAAGTTCTCCTGATAGCTCAAACCCAAGCGCAGTCCGAGTTCGGAAACCGAGGTCTCCGGTTTCTGTATTACTCCGTTCACGTTGGCCTCAGAGCTTTGGGACGCGCCGGCAAGAGAGAACTGGAAGCCGAGAACCGCCTCTCCAAAGTCCCGCGCTGCGAACAGGTCAATCTTCTGCTTCATCGCCAGCGTGTCTCCGTTGACAAGGTCAGGCAGATAAAGATAATCGCGTTCGAGCTTGTCGAAGAACACACCGAAAACCTGGTCGCCGACTCCGAACTGGACGCCGCCCTGATAGAATCCATTACTGGCGTCTATCTCGCCGAGCATCATGTCGGGATAGCGGATTAAGGTAGATGGACACAGCCAGATGTTAACTTGGTCTTTGATGACCGCGTTGGCGTAGCCCAGGGCGACATCGCGGTTGGCGGAAGCGCTGCCGGACAGCGCCAACGTCAATGCGAAAGTGAACAAAACAATGACGTTCATTGTTTGTCTCATTTTCTTTCCTCCTGAAAGGGGTGGACTTGTTGTTTTTTCCTGCAATGATAAACACGCACCAACGGTGCGTCTTTGAGAGTCTTTCAAAGGGATGTCATACCTACCCTGGCATAACAGGCTGTCCCTGAATGCCGAGAATGCTCGAATCACGTCATTCCGACGAAAGTCCGAATCCAGATTGAAGTTTGTAAAATCTATAATTACAAGTACTTACACTTTTATTCTGGACTCCGGCCATCGTCGGAGTGACGGGAGCGAAGGGGGATTTTCTATTCATAGACAGCCTGATAAGCAGGGGGAAGCAAATACAATGGGATTGCTTCATCAGCCTTCGGCTGATTCGCAAAGACAACATTCTTCATTTGGCATTTTTAAAAACTAACGAATCACCACGAACTTCCCTGTCTGTATCTCGCCCTTTCCCTCGTCAGTTTTATCTTCCACCGTGAATAAATACAATCCCGACACCACCTGCTGTTTGTTGCGGGAGTTCAAGTCCCAGCTCTCGGCGAACTCAGCTTTCCAGCCCTGATTCAAGTCTCCGGCCAGGTTGTGAGGTATGATGTGAATCAAGTCGCCGGAAACCGTATAAATACGGATGAAACATTCCCGCGGCAGATTGTAAAAATAAATCCGCCGGTCGGTCTGGGGGAAGAAGTCCGGGGTGCCGTCGTCGCGGTTCTCCCAGGACAGACCATCCCCATGTTGAATGGTATAATCCACCGAAGCGCGGTAAGGATTCGGAACAACCATAACTTTCTGACGGTCGGTGCCCGATGGCGCAGCGTAGATCATATTGGAGCGCTTGGCGGATTCCAGCGGAGGCGTGCCGGTCTTGTAGTCGCCGTAATCATAAGCCGTTACGGAATAATAACGCGGCACCAGTGGATGAGCGTCCGGGATGATGTAGTAATAGTCCTTGGTGGATTCGTTGTAGTACAGGCTGCCGGATCCGCCGAGGCCGATGTTGCGCCCGACTCCTTTGCGTTTTAGATGAACGCCGCCGATGGTGGTTTCTGCCGGCAGGGCGTTCTCATCTTCCACCGGCTGGCAGGACAGCGAATCGTTGTCGCTGTACAGCGCCCAATCTACGCGGTCGAACTCATCCATGAACGAGAAATCCCGCTCCAGTCCCGTGTTAGAGGAATAGATCCGGTAGCCCTCGAAGTCTCGCTCCCTTGAGAAGGGGTCGAGGTATTCTTCAGCTTCCGAGGGCAGCTTGTTCCAGGTTAAAATCAGCATTCGTTTCAGTTTCTCCGCGTCGATGACGATAGGCTGTCCGCCGCGTTCGAGAACCACCGGCTCGGTCAGCAGCCGCAGCGACGGCGCCGGTGGAGGGGGGGGACCTTGAAAGTCCGGGTAGCCATCGCCGAAGTCGAGCTGACCGTTCAAACGGGTGTATTCTAATTCCTCAGGCCGTTCCTGCGCGTCCTCAAAAGGCGAAAGATGTCCGTCGTTTTCCCCGGGGTCAGGACCGGGATAAACCGTCTGCATTCGCTGCCCGCCTACCCAGTAGTAGGCAACTTCACCCGTTTCCGGCGCGTATAATCCGTCTTCGCCGGTATCTTCGCCGTACCAGCCGTCGCCGGTGTCGAGAACGCCGTCGCCTTCGGATCCGTCGATGTCGGCTGTGCCTTGAACGTGGTCGTTGCCCCAGTCGTAGATGGGCGTATCGACCATGGGATTGTCATAGACCCGGGCCGCCCAATCCGCGTTGTAGCGCAGGCTGGCGAACTCATAGCGGCTGGGATCGAGAACCTGGGCGTCGGGTTGGTAATTGCCGCGGTTGTGGAAGTTGTCGCCGGCGACATAGGCGATGGTCATGGAGAACTTCTCGCCGGGATTGAGACGGTAGATGCGGTTGCCGGCTTCGTCGATGTGGTCGAAGATGCCCAGCGGTCCCCAGGACAGCAGGTAGCGGGTGTCGTAGCCATTGGCGAGGTCATCAACGTAATCCACGGGAGTTTCATCATCGACACCGGCCACTTTCCAGTCGTGCGATTCAAGCAAAATATCCGGATCCCAGCGGTCGCGAAACTCCTGCGGGTGCAGGCCCAGATAGTCGGCGTCGCGGGTATAGACCTGGTCGTAGTCGAATTCCCGGTTAGACAAGATGAAGTATTTTTTAACGTCGCCCATGGG
>CAZCEM010000336.1:0-3556 GCA_964497555.1 uncultured bacterium | reverse complement strand
TTTCTCCCTTTCTCCCTTTCTCTTTATATATGACCATTTGAACGCAATTTGGTATCAGCACCACCTTCCTGCTGAACACCCTTTCCCCCACTGTCAACCGGCAGAAATAAATCCCCGCGGCACAGCCTTCCGCATGCCAGGGGATCTGATGTAAAATGAATGCCTAAATACTGTCCCGTGTCACCTGCCCGCTGTCCACTGACTACTGCCCATTGACTACAGCCCAATAAAACACCAATCCCACGTCCTGGTTGAGGATCCTTCCCCAAGGACCGGTCTCATCCTGCGTGCCGCAGCCAGTCAGAACGCAGGAGGCTTCGCCCGTCCGGATGACGCCCCACGCGGCAAGGTTGCACTTAACCCCGTCGAACGCATTAACGATGCGGCCTTCCGAATCAACAACCGAAATGAACCAGGTGTCCCAGTTCTTCACCTCTTCGCGGGACAGTTTCATCATCGACTCGCTGCGCGGCGTCCAGCCCGTCACCAGCCAGCCGCCGTCGCGCCAGGGGATCATTTCGGTCGCCATGTAGTATCCGTCCGGCGTCACCACCCGCGTCCAGAGGGTGTCTCCCGCCGCCGTCAGCTTTGTTATAGTCCCCTCGATTTGGTCTTTGTCATTCCACCGGTCAGACATCAGAAAGAAATTGCCCTGGCTGTCTTCAGCCAACGTCAGCGGCGATTCTTCAACAGCCTTAATTGAACTGCGACTCCACCGCACGCTGCCGGTTGAATCCAGTCTTGTCAGAAACACCGGAGCGGTTTCAGTCTCATCGGCAATTGACCAGCCCGCGGTCAGGCAGCCGCCGTCGCGGGTCGGCGTCAACGCCGCTGCCAAGCCCGTTGCATCGCCGGTGAGCCGCCGTGTCCACAGCGTATCGCCGAAGGAATCCACGCGCATAACATAGGACGCCTGACGGTAGGGATAGGCTTGGTCCCACAATTCGGATCCGCACAGATAAAAACCCTCCCCGGCGGATTTCAGGCAGTTCAGGGAGGCGTTGGTTGGCAGCAGATAGGTTCGCTGGTCAAGGCTGTCACCGTCGCATGATAATCGACATAAGGCAAGGCGGGTGGTTTGGGCGTCCAGAGAATCCAGGAAGGGTTTTATACGGGCATTCAGTATATTGCCTCCATCATCTATCGCTAAGCGCCCCAAGGCGCCGGCTTGGCGGGACAGTTTCAGCCGCCTACCGACTGGATCGACTTTTAGCACGAAGCCGCTGCCTTGTCCGGGGTCGTCGTTGCGGCTGCCGTAGCCGCTTATCAGCAAACTCGAATCGGGCAGCATCACGGTCGAGACCGCCGTCTCCCGCCAGTCCGGCTCGCCGAAAAAGCGTGTCTGCACCTCGCCCGGTGGCTGACTGACCGGAGCTTTCAGCGAGCGGTTGAACCACCACAGCGCGCCTAAGGTGAACGCGGCGATGATGACCGCGAGCAGGCTGGCGATAAGGCTGACCAGCAGCATCACTCGCCGCAGCCGGCTGACCGCGGCGCCGGTTTGCGACTGCCGGTACGAATCGCCCCGCCGGGCGCGGATGGTCAGCGTCAGCGTCCCCGCTCCCAGCGCCAGCGCCGCCAGCGGCACGAGCAAGAACAGCGTCAGAAACGAGATGGAGACCAGCTCCCGCGCGAAGAACGGACACAGGGCGGTCAACAGGGCGACGAAGCTGATGCTCAGGAGGATCTCCGGGACTGACGGCGAAGGGGATTGACTTTTGGGCATGGCAGGCTCGTAAAGGCTAAGGGCAGAAGGAAGGGGACAGTGGTCAGTGGGCAGTAGTCAGGGGGCAGGGGTAACGGGCAGATGCGCTTCATAGAAAGGCGCCTTCATTTTTAATTACAACCTTTTACATGCTGAACACTGTCCACTGACTACTGACTACTGTCTTTCACATGACACTAACCGTCTCCGTATAGGGCGACGCGCCGAAGCGGTTGACCGCCCGCGCGCGGAGGAAATGCCGCACCCCGGCGGCTTGGCGGGGAATGACCGCGCCGCTGCTGTTGGCGGGGGCTTCAGCGGCGCGCGCGAAGTGGGTGGGCTCAGAAAGGGACACTTCGATCTCGAAGTGGTCTTCGACTGCTGAATGATCCACCCAATTTAGCTGAATCGTCGTGTCGTTAATCAGCGTCGCCTGAAAGTCCGTCGGTGGCAGCGGCGGGGCATCGCGGGTGGAGGTGATGGCTATCGGACGGTAATCCGCCGCGCCGGAATAGTTGTAGGCTTCGATGGTGTAGTCAATGCGCTCCAGATTGGGCGGGCGGTCGCATAGAACCAGCGAATCCTTGTCGGCTTCAGTAGAATCGGCAAGGTGTTCCGACGGTTCGCCGGGGAACTGCTCGTAGATGTGAAAGCCGGTCTCGTTGCCGGACTGATCCTGCCAGGTCAGCAGCACCGCGGTTTCGGACAGCGACCGGGCGCGGAACTGTCCCGGCGCGCGAGGCGGCGCGGGGTTGGCGGGGTCCCAGGGGTTGTCGCGCGGCGGCGCTACCGGGGGGGCGTCCAGGCAGGCGGATAACGCGAGAGCCATCCCCCAGGACCACACCGCAAACACCCATTTAAGGGGGATATTAGCGCATTCTTTCATGCCAGGACCTTCGCGTTTCCGGCTCTTAGCAATTGAAAATCAGCTCGGCTGAATAGCGAATCAGCCGAATTGACGGCGGATAAACGGTTGTTGGCGACCCGGATTGCTTCCTCGGATTGGTCAATGCCCAGCCACTTGCGCTCCAGTTCCTGAGCAGCCTGCAAAGCGCCGCCCGATCCGCAGAAGCAGTCCATAACCACATCCCCGGGATTGGAAGAAGCGGCGACTATCATTTGAATCATGTCCAGGTTTTTCTCTGTGGGATAAGTCGGATATTGCGGGTCTTTGAACTCCCACACGTCCTGCCGGCGCTTGCCGGCCGATTCGTCGGCGAAGATCTTTCGACGAGGCACCCCGTTGGCTGACCATTCGATCAAGCCCTCCTCATCGAGGCGTTCCAACAGCTTCGGATCAGATCGCCAATGCCGGCCCTTGGGCGGTTTAAGTCCCTTAAATTCCAGCCCGGTGGCGCCGCTCCGGGTTTCGCCGGGCGCGTGCAGCGGGATGGTGGCATAGCGCCGCCCTTCTTCATCAACCTTTTTAAACAGGTTACTCACATCATCTTCGCCGAGCTGTTCGCGGGGTTCGTTCCAGGTATAGTTGACGGTCTTAGTGTAAAATAGAATCAGGTCTTTGACATTCCCGTAGGCGCGGCGTCGGAAGTTCTTGGGATTGCATTTGACGCGGGTGATGTCATTGCGGAAGCAGCTCACTCCGAACACTTCATCCATCATTACTTTAACGTAATGGCCTATCTTATAGTCTATGTGCAGATAAATGGAGGCGTGATTTGACATCAGCTCCCGAATCAGCAGCAGTCGTTCGCGCAGGAATTCGATGAAAGCCGCGCCGGACAGCTTATCACGGAAAGCCACCGCGTCTTCGGCGCTGCCGCTGATGGTTGCCACCCGATCCTCGCCGATGGTGAACTCGTTGTTGGTGGCGAAGGGCGGGTCGATATAGAC
>CAZCEM010000335.1:637-3561 GCA_964497555.1 uncultured bacterium | reverse complement strand
GCTCGGAGGCCCGACCTACGCGTCGCAGGCGCTATTTTCTGGGAAATGACAGCGCTCGGCTCATTTCGGACTGGATTCCAGCTTTCGCTGGAATGATGCGCCTTCGGCGCATGACCGCATTAATAACAGACTTTTTAATCCGCCCAGGACGGGCGGGGACGCCTGTCCTCCTGAAAGGTGAGAGAAATGTGGAACTGAATCAGTTCGGTTGTCATTCAATTAGGAAAGAAACATTTTCAAAGGAGAGATCAACATGAAGCCGTTAGCGATTCTTTTAGTCTTAGCGCCGGTGATGTTGTTGGCGCAGCCGCGGGAAGTAGGGAGGCTGTACAACTACATCTGGGGCGTCAGCGACTTTGCTATTGTAGGTGATTACGCCTACCTTGCGAGTGGCACCTATGGGGTTACTGTTTACGATATCAGCGATCCTGAAGCACCCGAATTTGCTGGATTCTATCCTTCCTGGAAATACGGGATAATACTGGAAATTGGAAACGGTCATTTAGTCTTGATGAGTTCGACCATTGGAACTTATCATGGATGGCCGGACAATTATACCGAACCAGGTTCTTACTCTTGTTCGGTCATCGATTTCTCCAATCCCGAGGAACTCCGGTCGATGGGCAGTTTTCGAGGTGCGGGAGAAGCAATCCACTATTCGACAACCTCCAATCGCTTGTTAGTAGCTTCTTATGTGGACATGGATCCTGTTGGAAGCGAAATACACTCGTATTTCTACACATTTCGCGATGGGGAAGATATCCAACGCAGCGCCGATATGGGCGAGATGTTCTGTAGCCCTTCACTGCTCGATGATAGCCGCCTATACCTGGTTCAGGATGGAATAAAAATATATGACGTCTCAGATTGTGATAGGCCGAGGGAATTATTTCAAAGATTCATCGAGAATTTACGGTTTGACAACCCAGTCAAAGAAGGGACCTTAATCGCGGGTTCCACCCGCCTGCTTGGGAACTTCGGCGTTAATCTGATAAGATTGGCAGCGGATACCATCAACCAGACTGGTTTTATTTCGGCAGAAGCGGCGATAACCAGTCTTCAGATACAGGACCAGATATTATCATTCTCAAATGATTCCGGTAATGTCATTCTTTCCTATGACGTATCCGACATAACCCAACCTCGTCAGCTTGCCAGCGTTTCCCTTCAATACCAGAACAAGGAGTTATTGTTGCGCGGCTCGTTGTGTTATGCTTTAGATAAGGAAAGTCAAATGGCGATTTGGGACATAGGTGATCCCGATCAACCGGAGCGCCTTTGTCAGTTTGGCGAATATGGTAGTGTCTCGCAAGTTGAGGGTGAACCGTCCCGTCTTTGCATCGCTGCGGGTACAGCCGGAGTCAGGGTCATCGATGCCTCTGATTTAGACTCGCCTCGCGAGCTTGGGAGTTGGACCGGTGAGGCTGGGGTGTCAAAGATTGCTGTCCGGGGCGATTTACTCTTGGCAGCCCTGACAGACAGCAGCATCGCGGTGATTGATATTACCCAACCCGATTCCCCGGCTCAGATCGCTGAAATTCCTTCAATAAGCCGAAATATTGGTCTTATCGACATTCTGGGGGATTATGGTCTTGTTGGATACACGTCGAGGAGTCACTATAGCTTAGTTGATGTAGCTTTGTACCAGCTTCAAGACCGGTCAAATCCGCAGTTGCTTGGCTTCCTGGATGAAGTGCGATCCTGTAAAAATTTCGCCATCTTTGAAAACAGAGTATTCTTGCCTGTATCCGACTATTTAAGCGTTTACAGCATCCAAGAGGATGGTTCTTTCGGGCTTTCAGACACTCTGCAAATCCCTTGTGAACATGGCGTGTACATTTCCAATGGCTATCTCCATGCGCTATCAGCGATCTTCGGACCTAATGGCGATTGGGGATATGTGTATCAATCTTTCAACATGACTGACTTCCCGCGCCTGAGACCGCTCTCATTAAGCTATTATGACAAAGAGAGCAAGTGGATTGGCTGTCAGGGACCGATAATGACCTCCTACATCAATGGTGCCGTTCGGTTTCACAATGGCGCTCACGCTGGAGGTGAAGCCTGGGAAAACGGGGCGTTGCCGGTAGCTGACGCCATTAATGATATACTGATTCATGGCAGCGCCGGTTATGCGGCACAGGGCTATTCCTTCGTGACCTACGAGTTGGGCGACCTTCTGACAACGCCCGTGGTGTCGGACACTCCTCATTCGTTCAGCCTTTCCCCCGCCTTCCCCAACCCCTTCAACTCCACCGCCACCATCGGATACTCCCTGCCCACGGCGGGACCGGCAACGCTGGCGGTGTACGATCTGAGCGGGCGGCTGTTGAAGTCGCTGGTATCTGGCGAGCAGGCAGCGGGCAGGCATTCAGTGGTCTGGGGCGCTAAGGGAATCCCTTCCGGCGTGTATCTGGTGAAGATGGAGGCCTGTAACTTCGGCTCGATCCAAAAAGTAGCGCTGGTGAGATAACGAGTTCAGAGTTCACGCTTCAGCGTGTCCGGAGTTCAGAGTTCACACTTCAGCGTGTCTCCGGACAACCTGAAGGTTGAACTCCAAACTCCGGATAGCGCTAAATTGAAAGAGGCAGCCCCTTCATCAAGAGCTGCCTCTTTGCATCTATCCTCAAACCGAACTTATTCTTCGGTCTTTTCGTCTTTCTTTTCTTCCTTTTCCGGCTCCGCTGCCGGTTCTTCACCCGTTTCTTCCTCAGTCTTTTTCGCTTCTTCGACTTTGGCTTTAACCACTTCCTTCTGGGCTTCCTTCAGCCGCGACTTGCCCGCGCGCTTGGCGCCGACCGCTTCAATGTCGTCGAAGCCCACCAGTTCCAGCAGCGCCATCGGCGCGTTGTCACCGGCGCGGGTACCCAGCTTGATGATGCGGGTGTAGCCGCCGTTGCGGTTCTTGAAGTGGGGGCCCAGCT
>CAZCEM010000335.1:0-627 GCA_964497555.1 uncultured bacterium | reverse complement strand
ACATACTTCAACACATGCCGTCTCGCCGCCACGTCGCCCTTGCGCGCGAAGGTTATCATCCGCTCGACGACGCTGCGGGCGTACTTCGCCTTCGACAAGGTTGTCACGATGCGACGATTGACGAACAACGCCGCGGATAGGTTGCCAAACAGCGCCTTCCGATGCGCTGAAGTCCGGTTAAGATGAGGTTTGGTATTTAAATGCCGCATTTTGCAAACTCAGGGGTTTTCGTAACTTACATCACGGGCTTAGCGCGTAAACCCGTCTCCAGTGGGGAAGATCACTCTTCCAGGGGTTTCCGCAAGGCGTTGGGACCCAGGTACTTTTCTATGTCAAATCCGAAGCCCAGACCGTGCTGAGCCAGGATTTCCGTCAATTCATTCAAGGATTTCCTGCCGAAGTTTTTGAACTTCAGCATGTTGATCTCTTCGTGTCGAACCAGATCGGCAATGGTGCGAATCCGAGCTTCCTTCAGACAGTTTGCCGAGCGCACCGCGTTCTCATCGCTGAAGTCTTTGACCAGTGGGAGAGGCGTGCCCCAAGCCAAGGCGATGGCGCCGGAGTTCTCCGAATAATAAGCCCGCCAGTTGGCAGTGACAGCCAAATCTTGGGGCGTCCATATAGTCC
>CAZCEM010000334.1:0-3567 GCA_964497555.1 uncultured bacterium | reverse complement strand
TTTTGGATCAAATCAAATGAAAAGCGGCGAGAGATGTCTCATGCTCGGGAGCCCGGAAGGTGTTCATTGTTGTTGTCGATGATAGTGCGGGCAATGTGATAACAGTAACGCAGACGGTCGTTAGCAATAACCTTCAATCCCTTGGTCTTATACATATAAGCGACCACGGCGCTGCCGGAGAAGGCGTCCATCACCGAACCGACTCCGTCCGGGGTCTGCGCTCAGATCCAGTCGGTCAACTTATGCTTGGAGCCGATGTAGTTGGTGATGTAAGGCGGCAGGCCGCACGCGGAGTCGATGGTGTCGTCATCCTCAGTTAGCACCTGCGCCCGAAGCAGTTCAGCCTCGGTCTCAAGCAGGAAGGCAACATGTCGTTCTACGGTGGTCAAGGGCTCGGTTGTATTTGACTCAGTGAAATCACGAGAGTCAAATTAGATGATGAGAGAGAGTCAGTCCAGAATTGATGAGAGGGATGAGGTTTTGACGGAGAAGCGTTGACAAGCGGACATTATATTTGTATATTGGCATATATCAATAAAGGAATGAACCATGGACTCTCTTGCCTATCTCTTTTCACTGCTGTCCAAGCCGGTTCGACTCAGGCTCCTGGCGCTGCTTGCCCAGGATGAGCGCTGCGTATGCAAGTTGTATGAGCCGCTCGGCATTCAGCAAAGCACCGCCTCACGGCATTTAAGTTTGCTTAAGGCGGCTGGAATTGTGACGGCTCACCGAGTGGGAACCTGGATGCACTACAGGCTTTCACCGGAGACATGGAAAGATGAGTGGAGAGCGGTGCTGCCGCTGGCGATTGCAGAAGCCGAAAAGCATCTCCCGCTCTATGGTGATGGTGAGGTCTGCAGTCCGAAGGAACGAAAGCGGCATTCCGAAAGGAATCACCAGAGATCAAGCCAATGAACTGGAAAACCGAATGGAAGCCATTGGTTTTGATCGGAGCGGCGTTCCTGGCGAGTTATAATCTGCCTGTGGGCAGCGGGCGGTTCGACGGCGCGCTGCTCGAGGCATTCCACCTTGTCAAATGGTATGCGCGCGAACATGTCGTTCTGTGTCTGCTGCCGGCATTCTTCATCGCCGGCGCCATTTCGGTCTTTGTCAATCAGGCTGCTGTGATCAAATACTTCGGTCCGCAGGCGGAGAAGGCGACGGCTTATGGCGTTGCTTCAGTGTCGGGAACCATTCTGGCGGTCTGCTCCTGCACCGTTCTCCCTCTGTTCGCGGGGATCTACCGAATGGGCGCGGGGCTAGGTCCAGCGACCGCCTTTCTCTATTCCGGACCAGCCATAAATGTCCTGGCAATCATATTGACGGCGCGGGTTCTGGGGATTGAGTTGGGGGTAGCGCGCGCCGTTGGAGCTGTGCTGTTCGCGGTGGTAGTCGGACTGTTGATGGCGCTCCTTTTCAAGAAAGAGGAAAAGGCGAAGACCGCAGAAATGGCATCTCTGCCAGTCACAGAGCCAAAACGACCACTCTGGCAGACCGCTGCCTACATCGGCTCCATGGTCGGAGTGCTGGTCTTTGCCAATTGGAGTCAGTCCCAAGGGTCTGCAGGTATCTGGAACTCCATCTTTCAGGTCAAATGGATCATAACCGGCGGCTTTGCCCTGCTGCTCGGGGCAATGCTGGGCGCCTGGTATGGCGTCAGGTGGCGACATTTAATATTGGTCGGTCTGGTCGTGATAGTGCTGTCATACATATTACCCGGACATCCGCAGGCGTCATTCGTCGCCGGCATCATCGGCTTGTCAGTGGTTCTCATCCGCTCCGGAGGCGAAGCCGGGGAGTGGTTGGCAGCAACTTGGAGCTTTGCCAAACAGATCCTGCCGCTGCTGTTCGGAGGAATTTTGGCGGCGGGCGTCTTTCTGGGGCGTCCGGGCGAGGAAGGTCTGTTGCCATCTGAGTGGATCTCCGCCCTGGTCGGCGGCAATTCCCTGATGGCAAACCTCTCCGCCGCAGTGGTGGGGGCTCTTATGTATTTTGCCACTTTGACCGAAGTCCCCATCCTTCAGGGGCTGATTGGGAGCGGGATGGGCAAAGGCCCGGCATTGGCGCTGCTCCTGGCGGGTCCAGCCTTGTCGCTGCCCAATATGCTGGTCATTCGCAGCATTATGGGAACGAAAAAAACTCTGACTTACATCCTGCTGGTGGTCGTCATGGCGACTCTCAGCGGCTTGATATTCGGCGCAATCTAAATGGAGGCAAAATATGAAGAGAATCCAAATCCTCGGACCCGGCTGCTCCAAATGCCAATTGCTCGCCGCCCACGCCGAACGGGCGGCGCAGGAATTGGGCATCGAGTTTGAGGTTGAGAAGATCACCGACTTGAAACAGATCATGGCTTTGGGGGTGATGATGACTCCCGGGCTAGTAATCGACGGCACTGTCAAGTCGGTCGGCAGGGTACTTCCTGTGGAGGAAATTAAGAACCTGCTGGCGTTATGATACCAGTTCAATCAAGGAAAAGTAGAATTGGGGCGGAGCGAGTCATCCCAAAGGGAGAATGCTGTGTCGCACTCGGAAGGAGGGGCTTAATGGAACACCTGTTGATAGGGCTGTCTGCGTTGTTGTTCTTGACATCCTGCACCAGCGATAGCCCAAAACCGGAGCCAGAGCTGTTTGATTCCACCCGGAACCGGGCAACGGCGGCGATCACCTTCGTAGAACTCGGTTCCGTCGGCTGCATCCCCTGCAAGAAGATGCAGCCGATTATGAAATCAATTGAAGAACGATACGGTTCACAGGTGAGTGTTGTCTTTCACGACGTCTGGACCCCCGAAGGGAGACCATACGCCGATCAATATGGCATTCAGGCGATACCGACGCAGGTGTTCCTTGACGAGCAGGGAAAGGAATTCTTCCGGCATCTGGGTTATCTGCCCGAAGAGCATATTGACAAAATACTCCAGGAGCGCGGTCTGAAGCCGAAGACTCCATCGTCTGAAGATTCACAATGAATGACTTATTAGCCGTTCTGTCGGAAGCGATGGGAGCGGGTGTCTGGCTTGCCATAGCCGGATCCTTCGCCTGGGGCGTATGCAGTATAATTCTGAGCCCTTGCCACCTCTCCAGCATTCCTCTGGTGGTAGGTTTTCTCGTCAGCCAAAGCCAAAACAGCCTGAAGCGCTCGCTGTTCATTTCGTTACTCTTTGCCATAGGTGTGCTGGTAACGATAGGGGTAATCGGCATCATTACGGCTCTGATGGGGCGGATGTTGGGAGATATCGGACCTTATGGCAAATACCTCGTCGCCTTGGTCTTCCTTCTGGTCGGTATTTATCTAATGGATGTGGTGAAACTACCGAACTTCGGATTCGGGTTGAAGCCTCTTGATGCCGGATCGGCGTTCCTCACGGCGCTGCTGCTTGGACTAGTCTTCGGTCTGGCGCTGGGACCTTGCACCTTCGCCTTCCTGGCGCCGGTGCTCGGCTTGGTTTTCCAACTTTCCAATACCCACTTGCCTTTCGCCATCGGATTGCTTTCCGCTTTTGCCCTTGGTCATTGTTTGGTGATTGCAGGGGTTGGAGTGCTTGCGACGAGGATTCAGTCTTACCT
>CAZCEM010000333.1:3207-3573 GCA_964497555.1 uncultured bacterium | reverse complement strand
ATTCATCCTGCCCATCCTGTTCCACTTTTCCCCGCCAACTGCCCGCAAGCCGCCGCGATATCCCCGCCCCGGCTGGCGCGCACCGTAACGGTTATTCCCTTATCGCTGAGGATTTGCAGAAAGCGCTCAGCTCGGTCGTTCGGCGAGCGCTGGAAAGTCCCGTCGGTCTCATTGTACTCCATCAGATTCACCTTGGCGGGCAACGGGGCTAACAGCTTCGCCAGCCGCCGCGCTTCGGCTTCGCCGTCGTTCACGTCCTTCAGCAGCAGATACCCCACCGAGAACCGCTGCTGCGACTGCGAAGCATAACGGTGCGCTGCCGCAAGAATTTCCTGGATGGAATACCGCATCGCCGGCATCACGCGC
>CAZCEM010000333.1:0-3197 GCA_964497555.1 uncultured bacterium | reverse complement strand
GCCGCCGCTTCTCATCGTCGACGGCGTTGAGTGAAACCATCAGCTTATATTTTAGCTTCCACTCGGTCAGCGCTTCGATTCCCGGCAGCCAGCCGACGGTGGAGATGGTGATACGTCGATGCGCCAGACCTACTCCGTCCGGATCCGATAAGATTTCCAGCGCAGCGACCAGATTATCAACGTTCAGCAACGGTTCGCCCAGGCCCATCATTACGATGTTGGTCATGCGGCAACCATAATGAGCTTCCAGCGCGAACAACTGCCCGACGATTTCGCCCGGATCTAGATTGCGCTGGAAGCCCATCCCCCCGGTGGCGCAGTATTGGCAGCCTACCGCGCAGCCGACCTGCGATGACAGGCAGGCGGTCAATCGCTCGTCTTCCGGGATATACACCGCCTCCACAGCTCGACCGTCCCGGAGCTGTAACAACAGCTTACCGCTGCCGTCTTCGCTATTGGCTGCGGCGACGATTGCCGGCAATCGAATTTCCACCAGTCCCCGAATCCGGTCTCGAAAGGCGCGCGGCAGGTTGGTCATGGCGTCTATGTCAAAGATGCGGTGCTGGTATATCCAGCTATAAATCTGCCGTCCGTGAAAGGTGCGAAGACCTTGTCCGGTAACCCAGTTTTCAAGCTGGGCGCGGCTCCTCCCGAATAGATTGACTTGGAGACCGTTTTCAACGGCAGCCGTGAAAGCGTGGTCTGATTCGGTCGGTAAAAGATCGGTCATGAATTAAGAGTATGATGCGGAAATCCCCCGCCAAGCGTTTCCGCGGAGGAATAGGCCTTTGAAAGGGCTGCTTCCGCCGACCGAGGATTCGGAGGCGAGAAGAAGCGCGGAGTCAGCACCTTCCGGATGTCGGAATCGAAAGGTTCCCTGAAACTGGCGCTCGCTTCGGGAACGGACGTCAAAGCTAAATAGTAATTTAAAGGAAGAGCGCGCCTTCAGCAAGGGATTCCGTTAGCTGAGTAATAATTTTGACAATTTGCCCCTCATTAGAAACATCTTTGCGGGCGAAGCGAAGCAAATTCAATGAGATTGCTTCGTCAACCTTCTGCTGATTCGCAATTGCGTTAATGTCTGAGGAAGTTAAGTTTATCAGCGCCGGCCCCTAAAATCCGCCCCCCCGCCGCTTCGCCGCCATCTCATTGTTCATTCTGCATTCCTCATACGGCCTTTCGCATTGTCGAGGGTTGACTTTAGTGTGGAAATGACCTAAATTTTAGAGGTTGAGCGAATTATGCTCCTGCGCGGCAGCATTCAACCAACCGCCGGATGTATTTAAAACCAACCGATTGGATCAAGATATGGACATAAAAAAAACCGGGCTTTACGAGCGCCACCTGGCGCTGGGAGCCAAGATTGTCCCCTTCGCCGGGTACTATATGCCGATTCAGTACAGCGGCATCATCGACGAGCATCTGACCGTCCGCCGGGCGGTCGGGATGTTCGACGTCTCTCACATGGGTGAATTCGAAATCCGCGGCGCGGAAGCTGAAGCCTTCCTGAACCGCATGACCACCAACAACGTCTCCAAGCTGGAACCGGGCAACATACAATACTCGGCCATGTTGTACGACGACGGCGGCGTGGTCGATGACCTGCTGGTCTATAAGTTCGAAGACCATTTCATGACCGTGGTCAACGCCTCGAATCTGGAAAAGGACTTCAACTGGCTGAAGGAGCATCTGCCCGCGGGTGTGGAACTGGTCAACAAATCCGACGACGTCAACCTGCTGGCGATTCAGGGACCCAAGGCT
Source organism: uncultured bacterium (assembly GCA_964497555.1). Classification (GTDB taxonomy): domain Bacteria; phylum Electryoneota; class AABM5-125-24; order Hatepunaeales; family Hatepunaeaceae; genus CAZCEM01. The sequence continues at coordinate 1,436 of CAZCEM010000333.1, read as the reverse complement.
GAGCAACTGGTAGCCAAATTGACCGATACTCGCCTCGACGACATCGTCTATTACAACTTCCGGCTGGGCAAGGTCGCCGGGATTGACGCCATCATTTCCCGCACCGGCTACACCGGGGAAGACGGCTTTGAGATTTACGTGAGCGTGGCCGACGCGCTGAAGCTGTGGGACGCGGTGATGGAAGCCGGGACGCCGCTGGGAATTAAACCCATAGGCCTGGGCGCGCGGGACTCGCTGCGGCTGGAAGTGGCGTACTGCCTGTACGGCAACGACATCGACCAGACCACCAACCCCATCGAAGCGGGGCTGGGCTGGATCGTCAAGACCAAGAAGAAGGGCGGCTTCATTGGCCTGGATCCGGTCAACAAGATGAAGGATGAAGGGCCGAAGCGCAAGTTGTCTGGCTTTGTCATGACTGGCAAGGGAATTCCGCGCCATGGGTTTGAAATCTTCCGCGGCGGAGTGGGCATCGGGCGCGTTACTTCCGGGGGGGTGGCTCCGACGGTCAACAAGACTGTGGGGCTGGCGTACCTGGAACTGCCCTTCAACGAAGTCGGCACCGAGATTGACATCGAAATCCGCGGCAGTCTGGTGAAGGCGGTAGTGGTGGAGCTGCCGTTCTACAAGCGGGAAGGATAGGGAGCGGGGATTGGGAGGTTATCACAGAATGTGATAACCTCCCCCTGACGTAAGTCCGGTTGAGGTGGTCGCATTTTGCGACCACTTCAACATTGGGCGATACTAATGGAGTTCTGGTGGTATGATTGACTCCTCGTTGATTCCTGTCGAACGCATTGAGACGCGCATCCTGACCCTGCGGGGGCAAAAGGTCTTGATTGACAGAGACTTGGCTGAACTGTATGGGATCGGTACTAAAGTTCTAAATCAGGCGATTTTACGCAATCAATCGAGATTTCCAAGCGACTTTCGCTTTCAGTTGACGATAGAGGAGAAGGAGGAACTGGTCACAAATTGTGACCGGTTCAATCGACTGAAACATTCAACAAGCCTTCCTTACGCCTTTACCGAGCACGGCTCGATCATGGCCGCCAGCGTATTGAGCAGCGAACGAGCCGTAGCTGTCAGCATCTACGTGGTCAGAGCGTTCGTCAAGCTGCGCGAGATCGTCGGCGCGACGAAGGAGCTTGAAGCTAAGATGAATGAACTCGAGCGGCGCGTTACTGGGCACGATGACCAGATCAAGTCGCTGTTCGCGGCCATCCGGCAATTGATGCAGCCGCCGGCGCCGGAGAAGAAGGGGAAGATGGGGTTTTGACAAGGAGAAATTTTTCATGATCCTTAAAGTAGTAATTCACGAAGCTGAGGAAGGCGGCTACTGGGTCGAAGTCCCCGCGCTGCCGGGCTGCGCCACCCAGGGCGAAACAGTTGACGAGCTGCTGGCAAACGTGCGGGAAGCGGTGGCGGGGTGGTTGGAT
>CAZCEM010000332.1:0-3574 GCA_964497555.1 uncultured bacterium | reverse complement strand
CCGCGGAGGTGGGCATCTCGATTCAGGGGACAGTCTCCGACAGCAGTGGCGTGCCGCTGAGCGACGTCCAGGTCCGGCTGCTCGAATATTCCGCCTTCAGCGTTACCGATCCCGCCGGGCGTTATGCGTTCCGCAGCGTCCCCGCCGGCAATTATACCCTCGAAGCCACCCGTCTCGGCTACGCCGCCGCTGTCTTACCAGTTGTTGAGGCTCGCGAAGGTGAAACCGTCCACGCTGACGTGACTCTAATTCTTCAGCCGGTGATGCTTCCGGAAGTCCAAGTTCGGTTTTCACCCTCCAACCGTCTATTTTCCCACGCTGACCAACTCCGGCTCGTCCGCCGCGACTGGGAGCATTCGGGCGCCCGCGACGTGGCGGACGTCTTGCGCGGTCAGCCCGGCGTGACGGTGTTAGAAGGATCCGGCGTCCGTCGGCTGTCCCTGCGCGGCTCGCCGTCCCGAACGGTGAACGTCAATCTGGACGGAGTCCCGCTGAACGACCCCGGCACCGGCGAAGCCGACCTGTCCTCGGTGCCGCTGAAGGAGATTGAAACCATCAGCATCGACTTTGCCGGATTGGGCGGCGTTGTGAACATGTCTTCGCGGAAGCCGGAAGCAGTTCAATCCACCGGTCGGATTTCTGTTTCCAGCGGGACTGCCGCTTTCGGCGAATGGGTCGGAAGCTGCGATTGGGAGGGTGGTATTTCTACCTCGAGCGCGGCTTTGGGCTATGACCACCGATATACTCCCGGCGGCTTCCCCTACCGCCTTGACGATGGCACCGTCCGGCAGCGCATTAACAACCACTCCCGCTCGGACGCCGTCAGCCTGCGGCTGTCCGCGCCGCTCAAGGATTCGCCGCTGAACGCTTCGCTCTATTTCATCGACCGCGAACGCGGCGTCCCCGGCTTGATTTACACGGCGCCCACACCGGAGGCGAATCTCACCGAGCGGCGGGTACTAACTTCAATTCAGGCGAAGCGGACGCTTGGCGGGACATTTGGGACCGCGCTGGCATATTTCTCACATTCGCAAATCCATTTCGTCAGCCCTGCTGAGCAGTTCAATCCTGAGACCGGACAAACGATGCGCCTCACTCCGGAGGACAACCGCTACACCGCCGTCGGCGGAGGCTTGCGGCTGTCTTTGGTTAAAACGCGACCGTTGTTGCAGTTGTCGGTATGCCGGGAGTGGAGCGCGGAGGCAGCCTCGCAGACCGATGCCTATCGCGGCGAAGACCTGTTGCGTGGCGCCACCACCGTCGCCTCGACCGGGAAAGGCTTCGCTCAACGAGCCGTCCATTCCTTTATTTTACAGACTCGCTGGGGTGATAGGGACGAGCCCGGCTGGTACTGGCGATTCACCCCGCGCGCGACGCTGTCGGCGGTGATAAATCAAGGCGCGCGAGACTATTGGTTCAGCGCGCCCGATGTGGCGGTTTCAGCGGGCTGGATGGGTGCGCGAACGACTCTTTCCCTGCACACCGGCTGGGGACGCAGCCTCAGCGCACCTCCCTTCAATGCCCAATTTCTAGTCGAAAATGCAACCTCCGTCGGCAATCCCAATCTGCGGCCCGAACAAGGCGAGGGTTTTCGCAGGGGGGGGGATGTGTCTTTAATTTCAGCGGGAGTGAGATTGGAAGTCGGCGCGGTCTGGTTCGAAAGGGATATTCATGACTTAATCGTCTGGAAACGCTCCTCGGCGGGGCGATATTTCCCCGCTAATCTGACGAAGGTTCACAGCCAGGGCTGGGAGTGTCAAGGCCGGCTGACGGGATTCGACAGCAGGCTGATGCTGGAGGTGAATTGCCGGTTTGAAAATCCGCGGTTAAACCTGCCCGGCGATGTGAACGACGGGCATCTCCCGCCGCTGACGGCGCGGCGTTCGGGCAGCGGGCGGCTGAGGTTCAGTCCGTCCCGATGGAGCGGTCAACTGCAGACTCGCTGGGCGGGGCGGCGCTTCAGCACTGAATCCAACCTGGACAACCTGTCAACGGCGGGGATGGGCTTGGATCCCTACGTGGTATGGGATGCATGTCTGCAGCGGACCTTCCGGCGGCCGCACTGGGAATTGAATCTGCGCGGCGGGGTGGACAACGCCTTCGACCGAACCTACCGGCTGGTCGAGCGCAGCCCGTTGCCGGGACGGTTGTGGCGTCTGGAAGCAGCGGTTTTGGTCAATGTTGATTAGACAGAAACCGCGGAAACAGCAGCGAACCAGCCAACTGCTTTAGCGCCTGCGAAGCCCTCATCACCGCTGAGCCAGCAGATTTGCGTCAAAGGAGTAGGTTGTGCGGTTGCGGATTTTCTGGACCTCTAAGGCGCGCTCGACCAGGCGGTCAATTAATTGAGTGAACGACCGCCCCATCTGTTCCCACAGGTAGAAACTAAGCGAGCCGGGGATGTTGTTCAACTCGTTGACGTAGATGTTGAGCTCCGCGTCGATGAGAAAATCTATCCGCGCCACCCCCCCCGCACCCGCCGCTTGGAAGGCCTGCACCGCGAGCGCTTTTATCCGCTGAGTGGTCTCCTCATCCAGCGGCGCGGGGATAAGACGGCGCTGCCCCGCCATGCCCTTACCGCTGGATTTGCTGCCCTTCTTGCCGCCGGCGCGATACTTTTCGTCGAAGGTTAACAGATGCGCGGCGCTCACCGGCTGCTCCAGCACCGAGGGGATCGGCGGTTCCCCGTCCACCACCGAGCAATTAATTTCGGTTGGATGCGTAAGCGCCTTTTCGACCAGCGCGCGGTCGCAGAACTTCAACGCCAGATCCAGTCCATCTTCCAGCTTTATCCGGTCGTCGACCCTGGAGATACCCACTGACGACCCCGCCACCACCGGTTTAACGAACACCGGCAGACCCAGCGCGGACTCAAGGCGATTCAGCGCTGCTGACGGATCGACCTCCCAGTCCCTTCGACAAACCACCATATAAGGCAGGTACGGCAGACCCTCAGCTTGCAGGACGGCTTTAAACAGAGCCTTGTCCATCCCCACGGCAGAGCCTCGCACCCCCGAACCTGCGACCGCGACGTTCGCCATCTCGAACAAACCCTGCAGCGCGCCGTCTTCCACGAAAGTCCCGTGCGTCGCGGGCAGGACGCAGTCTATCTCGACCGCGTTGGGCTTTCGAAGGAAACCGGGGTCGGCTTCGATCAGGCGCAGCTTGCCGCGCAGGGCATCCGGCGCGGGGTACACGCGAGTCAAGCTCGATAAAGGCGGATTTGACTGGCGGAAAAACGCTAGATTGCCCGCTTCTTCGCCGATGTACCAGACGTTGTCGCGGGCGATATAGACCGGATGAATGTCATATTTATCGCGGTCAACGGCCGCCAGCGCCTGATGTCCGGTGAGGATTGAGACCTCGTGCTCCACCGACCGGCCGCCGAAGATAATCGCCAGGGAAAGTTTGTTAGACATGGTTTTGGCGTTGATCAAATTGAAAATTCTTTTCTCCGAACACATGAACTGCGTTGGACGAATCCGTCCGTCGCTGAAGAAGCATCCTTGGCTGGATTACTATTAAGGGGTGCACTTTCTTTTTTACAACAGAGGTAATGCGTCGAAGACGCATC
>CAZCEM010000331.1:0-3574 GCA_964497555.1 uncultured bacterium | reverse complement strand
GAGCCGATTTTGTCCCAGGGCACCGCGCGAAGCGGACCCTCGGTTACGATGTGCTCCAGTTCTTGGAAGTCCGACGCTGAAAGCATCCGTCCGTCGGCTCGGACGAACTTCAGGGCGTTCCATTCCTGTGGATTATGGCTGGCGGTGATGATGATGCCGCCTCCCGCTCCGCGCCGCTTCACTGCCAGCGCTGCGGTGGGCGTGGGGACTATTCCTACGTCTTCAACGTCGCAGCCGGCGCCGCTCAGCCCTGCCATAATGGCATACTTCAACATCTCGCCCGTCGGTCGTGAGTCCCGTCCGATGACGACTTTCTCGCCCTTCACCCATGTTCCGAAAGCGCCCGCCCATAACATAGCCACCTCGGGGGTCATTCCCACCCCGACGAGGCCTCGAATACCGGAAATTCCGGTCATCAGCCCTTTAAACAACTGAGTGCACTCCCCTTAAAACCAAATATCTTTGCGAGCCCGCCTTCGGCAGGCTCGCAACGACGTTTCGCAACGTCATATCACGTTTGACATGACATTAGCCTTTAAATGTGAATATAAGCCTCAAAAGCAAGACACGCAAGGAAAAGTCGAACCGAATCCCTTTAAAGGCATAATGAAACCAGTTTGAAAGCCTCTACGTCCACCAATCCCCGGTCGGTCAACTTAAGGCTTGGAATCACCGGCAGCGCGAGAAAACTCAAAGCCATGAACACATCCGGCAGGCTGGTGTGAAGTACTCTCGACGCGGTGAGCAGCCTCTCCTCCGCTGCAGCCACTTCATTTATAGTTGCGGTGTTCATTAAGCCCGCAATCGGCAGCAGCAGCTCCGCCAAGACGGTCTCACCGCCAACGACCACCTGCCCGCCGCCCAGTTCAATCAATCTATTGACCGCCGCTGCCATTGAACGGTCATCGTCGCCTGCTACAATGATGTTGTGCGAATCGTGTGCCACGGTTGAAGCCACCGCTCCCTGACAGATACCCAATCCCCGTACAAATCCCACCGCCCGCCCGCCTTTGCCGCTATATCGCTCAATCACCGCCAGCTTGACAACATCCCGCTGTGGATCGCATTCAAGAAAACCATCCCTCTCCGGCAGCGTTATGGTTAGGTGCTCTGTGACAATCTGGCGGGGAATAATCCCGATGACTCGCACTGGCGACCGGCAGGCTTTAATGCGGAAAGCCTCCGCTCCCATCAAGGGCACCGGCAGAGGCGTCGCTTGCAGGGAACGAGATGACTCCCTAACATCCTGGGACAGAGGTTCGTCAGTCCGTATTTCGCGCCCGTTCTTCCAGACCGTGTCTATTTCAAAGGATTTCAGGTCGTTCAGCGCCACCAGGTCCGCTATGGCTCCTGGTTTGAGAGCGCCGCGGTCCCTCAGCCCGTAAGCCTCAACGGGATTGAGGGTCACCATCTGCAGGGCGACTGCTGGATCCAGTCCTTTGGCGACCGCCAAACGCAACAGGTGGTCGAGATGACCCCGCTTCCAAAGGTCTCCCGGTCGGACATCGTCCGATACCAGACTGAAGCGGCGGGCGTTGGCAGATGTCACCAAAGGCAGCAATGCGTCGAGGTTGCGAGCCGTGCTGCCCTCCCGAATCTGGATTCGCATCCCCTTGCGAAGTTTCTCCCTTGCTTCGTCGATTGTGGAGCATTCATGGTCAGCAGCCGGTCCGGTAGAGATATAAGCCGATAGGTTTTTTCCCCTTAATCCGGGGGAATGACCGTCAATGCAGCCTTCGTTTTGCGGCAGAAGCAATTTTTCCAGCACCGGCGTCAAGCCGAGAAAGGCTCCTGGAAAGTTCATCATCTCCGCTAATCCAAGGATGCGGGGATGACTTAGGAGCGGGCGCAGGTCCGCGGCTGTCAATACTACGCCGGAGGTCTCCATATCGGTCGCCGGCACGCAGGACGGCGCCGTGAAGAAGAGATCCATCGGCGCGTCGTCGGCTTCGCTGAGCATGTATTCGATGCCGGGAATCCCCAACACATTGGCTATTTCGTGGGGATCGGCGATGACCGTAGTCGTCCCGCGCACCAATACCGCTTGGGCAAATTGAACCGGCGTCAACTTGGTGCTCTCGATGTGAATATGGGATTCGATGAAGCCGGGGACCAAGTACCTGCCGTCCAAGTCCACAATCCGTCGGGCGGGGACATCCTCAAAGCCCGTTATCACTCCGTCGAAGATTGACAGCGGCTGGGCGATAAACTCCCCACTGAACACGTCGAGTATCAAACCATTGCGAAACAGCGCATCCGCCGGCGCTTCACCCCGCGAAACCGCCAGGCGGGACTGCATCCTCTCGATGGTTGGGAGATTAAACACCTTTTTCCTGCAGCCAAAGATGAAGCGTTTTACGATTATTCAATGAACGGCAGTTTCCCGTTTGGTTTCCAACCTGGCTTTGCCGGACGCGGGCTGAAGAGAACTGCACTTGCGCCGGCATCCTATTGCGGGCTGGGGATTATTCATTGTCCCACTTGAGGTATTCGTTTATCTCACGTCTGGTTTTCAGGCTTTTCAGGAGCTTTCGATTTAAATCCTGTGCGGCGTGGTAGCCGTAAATCTTCAGATGCAGGTTCAGGGCAATGGCTTCCGCGATTACCGTTATGTTCTTTCCTGGGTAGATCGGAAGCGAAATCAAAGGAATCTTGATGCCGAGATACTGGGTGAAATGCTCCGTAAGTCCCAATCTCTCGTAGTCTTGTGTCTCCTCCCAATCCTTCAACTCTACAACGGTCTCAATTCGTTTCTGAAGCCGGATGGCTCTTACGCCGAAGATCTCCCGGACATTGATGACACCCACGCCGCGGATTTCAATGAAGTGTTTTAAGAGTTCGGGCCCGCTGCCAATAAGAATGTCGGGAGGCTTGACGGTGAGATCGACGATGTCATCGGCTACCAGACGATGCCCTCGTTCGACCAGATCGAGGGCAATTTCGCTCTTGCCGATGCCGGCGCGGCCAATAAGCAGCAAGCCGGTGCCATAAACATCGACCAGAGTGCCGTGAATGGAATCGCGAGGGGCGAAGCGAAGACCGAGATAATTGGTGAAAAGGAAAGCGACGTCGCTGGTGCTGCGGTTGGAGGTTATCAACGGCACGTTTCGCTCATTGGCTAAACCTATCATCTCCGGTAATAATTGGTTCTTGCCGGTTACAACCACGCAGGGAATGTCCAGATCCAACAGCCTTTTAATGCTGGTCGATCTTTCCTCCGCCGTCAGGGAGTCAAGGTAGAGTGTTTCGGAGTCTCCAATAAGTTGGACGCGGTTATGGGGAAATTGCTCCTTGAATCCCGCTAACAACAGACCGGGTCGGTTGATGTCCTTATCCATAATTTCCCGGTTAAGTCCCTGATGACCGGCTTGGACTCTAAGTCTTAAAGCCTGGGCATTCTCGGAAACCAGCTCGCTGACCAAAACAGGCGCCTGTGGCATTTTTTCTCGAAAAACAAATTGAAAGGATGTTTTCCATATATTAAGGGGTGAATTTTCTTTTGAACATTAAAAAAATGCGTCGAAGACGCATCATTCCAGCGAAAGCTGGAATTTAGATGGATTTGGGGCTGGAT
>CAZCEM010000330.1:0-3580 GCA_964497555.1 uncultured bacterium | reverse complement strand
GTCGGTCCCAGTTAGCCAGACTATCCGGCAGCGTTCCCCAAGGGATGTTCGCAGCTTGAACGCTCAGCGCCTTGCTGACGTTGCCCGTAACCACCTCCAAGGCGTGACTGGGGCTGGAAAGATGCCCAAAGGCGCCGGTCAGGGCTTTAACGATGTACGCCAGCGTCCAACCGGCGACCACCGAGTAGTAGGACAGGATGATGAAACCTGCGGCCACGCCGAGGATGCCGATGAGAAAGCAGGGAGTGCCGGGCGCGAGCTTTTTGAATGCGCTAACGGGGCTGAGTTGTGTCTTACGGCCTATGGCGAATTCGATCAGCATCACCGGCAGCCCGATTATCAGTATCGACGCCAGATAGAACAGCACGAAGGCTGCGCCGCCGTTCATGCCGGTGATGAAGGGGAATTTCCAGATGTTCCCCAGCCCGACGGCTGAGCCCGCTGCTGCTAAAATGAAGCCTATCCGCGAACCCCAGTGTTCGCGTCCCGCGTTGTTTCCAGCCATAATCGCCTCCGAGTGGACAATTGGATTGGGTGGTTGCGTGTGATAGGATTATATATTAAGGGGGGCAGAAAATACTTGACACCCGCTGTCATTTCCCAGAAAATAGGTTCTCCGCGTTGGTCAACCGTCTCGGTTGACAAGCGAGACGCTTCCCCACCACGGAACCTGAAAATACCCTCATTTTTATTTCCTTCAATGAAGGGAAGTATATCGAGCTTCGCTCAATCCCTTCACAGCCTACTGTCCAAGGCCTACTGCCCACTGAACACTGAGCACTAACCCTAATCCAACAACATCCAGTCAATCCCAAAGTACTCTTCCTTGTGCATCATCTTGTAATCCGGCATCAAGTAGTACTGGTAGGAGTTCCAGTTGTGCAGCCCCCAGTAGATGGTGAAGCGGCGGATGCGCATCGAAGCCTTGAAGTCTAGAGGATAGGCTCGTCCCAACTCCTGCCAGCCTGAAGCGCGGTAGGTATAATAGCCGTTGATAAAGCTGCCGCTAAAGGAGACATCGGACTCCACGTTGCCGTTGGCGAACAGTCGCCGCCAGCCCGCCATCCACTGCAGCCGGAAGGTCGGCTCTGGATACACAACTCCCAAACCATGCTCCAATCGCTGCTGACGGTTGAGGTTGATGAAAGACAGCATGGCGCTGAAAGGACGCTGCCACCATGTGGTCGCCACGCGCCAGCCGTCGATGGTGCGGTCGCTGATGGTTCGGGGCGACAGCAGGGTGTTGCCCTGCACCGTCCAATGCCAGGGAGTGGTTTCCCGGCGGTTGAAATAGGCGGATTCGATGGTCAATTTGCCACCAGAATCCATCCCCTCCAAGAAGAAGGTCTTCAGCGCCTTCGACAGGCGGTTGCCGGTGAGTTGCGCCGGTTGAATTCCTATCGGGAATGATTTCCGCAGCCCGAACTCCCCGCCCAGGCTGCGCGTTATCGGCAATATCGCGCCTTGGATCGGCAAGTCCGGACGCAGATTCCACACCGGATCCAGAACGTCGGTCGGTCGGGCTTCAGCCGTGTAGTCCGCGTACATGGTTTCCGGCGAATGGGGCTCGACCGTCCGGCTGAGGCTGCTGAACAGTGTCACCTCCAGCCAGGGAAGGTCCGCTTCCAGTCCCGCGTTGCCGGTCAAGCCCACCCGGTTGGGATACCAGCCCGAACCGCCGACCGCTGCGGAAAGCCTCAACCTATCCCAGGGAATAGTCGCGCCGAGGCTGCCTTCGACGTCGGTCAGGCGCATTCGTCGCTCCTGCTGCAGGTCCAAATCCACCGCTGAAGAGCGCAGGTACAATCCCAGAGCACCCCAGCTCGCAGAAAGACCGCCGCCGGACTCGCGGTAATGTCCTCGAAAGACATTTTCCTTCTCAACGCGCTCGTCCCGGAAACCGAACAGCTTCAGCCCATTCTGACCGTTCCGCCATTTCAGCTTTCCGTACAGGTTGTCGTCCCAATACCGCCGTAAGTTGTCTTTGAAGGCGATTCCATGCTCGTCGTAACGCTTCTGAAAGGACAAACTGGCGGTTAAAGTTGGTTGAAACCGGTGTTCCAGACCGAGCAGAACGTTGTGCCCGTGGTGCTCGGCGTTCTCATAGCGGCTGGTGGACGAGGGCATGTAGCCACCGGCGCTCAGACAGGTGCGTCCGGCGATGGGGCGGGCGTGCAGGAAGTCCATCGGCGCGAAGTCGTAGTAGCCCTCGCGGTAGGCAAATTCGGTGATGGGCTCGCTGGTGGCGAAGTATAGCGGATCCAGCGCCACCACTCCGCCTACTGCGCTGACTCCGTCCAGCGCCCCGGATGTTACCGAGCGAATCTGTCCCACGAAGAACGGAGAGACGCGGTTGAAGTCGGGCCAATTGTTGCGGGGATTTCGCAGCAACCGCCCGTCGCGGAGCAGTTTAACGGAGGTCAATCCTCCCCCTAGGCCGCTCAGCACTGCGTCCGCGCCGTCGGTGACCAAGTCCGGCTCGAAGAAGCGGACGTCGAAGGCAGTCAGGTCGGACGAGTGGCGCAGGTTGACGCGCTCGCGGTCGATGGGATTAAGCCGATAGACCGACCCGAATGACAGGTTGGAGTTGAGGTTCAGGGAGTCGTCGGAAGTCAGATACAGAGAATGCCCCAGACGCAGCGGCGGCAAGGATTTGGTTACTTGGGTAGTATCGGCAGCTTTAACAACCAGTGCCCACACCAGGATATGCCAAACGCTTTGCCAAAATTTCAGCAGCACTCTCTTGGAGTTCAGCATGAACTTCTCAGAATCATGCAGGAAAGGCGGGCGTGGTGAACGGGATGGACGCGTTGAACGGGATGTAAAATCCAAAGAATCATCCTGTCCATCCGGTTTGATTCCGCACCAAGCTGATCAACAGCGGCAGAATAAAGAAAAATATCGCCGCGTTGGACGCAATATGCAAGGCTGCGAAGGGGATTCCAGCTATCAACACTGCAAAGGTGGCTTTAACGGTCATTCCCACCGACAGCGGATAAGCCAGATTGGTCAGCAGGTCATACCCGACCGTCGCTGCCATGCCCAGCACCGCCGCAATGCTCCGCGTCGTCCAGCCTCGCCAGTCCCACCGCCGCGCCAGCCGCCGGAAAAACGCTCCCAGCAGCGGCGCCGCGCTTAGCCCCAGTATCTGCGCGACCAGCAGCGGGGGGAACATGCCCTGCGGATTAAATCCGAAGTATATAATCCCTGCTACGGCTGCCGCAGTCAGGCCTCGTCCCCAGCCCAGCGCGAATCCCGCCAGGAACATCAGCAAGGTCAGGACTTCGACGTTGGGGACGCTCATGAAGAGGTAGCCCCCGGCGGCGCCAGCGGCTGCAAACAGCGCGGTCAGAACCGTTGATTTGAGGGAGTCGTTCAGGAGTGTTGACTCAGGTTTAATAGCTTGACACAGCACCTCTTGGAGGGCGGACTTTTAGAGTCTGTCCGATAATTCTGAAAAATAAGTGGTAACGAACCTCGCAGCATCATTCCAGTGAAAGCTGGAATCCAACTTTCAAACTTTCAAACTTCTTCAGGCGCATCATGCCAGCGAAAGCTGGCATCCATCCCCGCTGTCATT
>CAZCEM010000329.1:0-3588 GCA_964497555.1 uncultured bacterium | reverse complement strand
TGGGGGGCGGACTGAAGTCCGCCCTCAAAGAGAAAGGGGCAGTTTTCTGGGAAATAACAGCGAAGAGGTTCGGAATGACAGCGGAGGGGCCGTTTTGAGCAGAGCGTTTAATCTAAAGAAGAGTTTTTCAACAAATCCTAATTAAAAAAACAAAACGAACCCGAAGGCAGCTGAGGCTTCCGGTTTGTTTTTATACACTAAGAATCCAGAGTCGATACAGGGCTCTGTTCAGTAAGCACTGCCCACTGTCCACTGGTCACTACATTATCCCCGCCACCTCCTCCAGCTTGTCGATGCAAGCCGTCTCGCGGCGTTGAGCGCCTTGCAGCAACTCAATCTTAGCCTCCACTGCCCGCTCCTTCTCGCCCACCTGTTTCAAAGCCTCCGAAATCATCAGATACTCCGCCGCTAATTCCGACAGAACCGGCGCGAGGGGCGCCCGTATCGCGGCGACCTCGCGCAGGTAATCCGACGCCTGGCGGCGGCACTCCGACCACACCATGGCGTTCCACCAGTTGCCGTGGTCCTGGCCGTGGCCGGAGCGGACCGCCGCAATCCACCGGTCGTAGGCATGGGCGCCGACGGCGTAGGGCTCCTCGGTATGGCGGGCGGGATTCCGATGCAGATCCACCGCAAAGCGCAAGCTGTTGGCGATGATGACGTCTTCGCCGACGGGCTTGACTTTGGAGAAGGCGAAGAAGTTCGCATGGATTTCATCGCCGAACTCATCCCAGGTGCCAAAGGACAGCCGCGCCGGCGTGATGCCGCAGTCGGGTCCCCAAGGCTGAAGGAGTTGCAAGCCTATTTGGTCGTAGCCGAAAATAATCTGGTTGTCCATATTCAGCGCAGAGCAAGGCTCGCTGCGGTCGATGCGGATGCGAATCTCTGTTTCCAGCGCAGCGCGTTCGGAGGGGCTGCTGCCGGCATGGAAGGAGCCGAGGTTGTCTATCCGGACGCCGAGATTGCCGACCAGCCGGAAGAACTCAGCATAGTTCCAGCAGTAGGGGCCGCTGGGGCAGATGACTTCGTGGACGTTCATCACGAAGGCGTGCCCTGAGCCGCCATACAACATCGCGTCGCTGACCGCGAAGGCGTAATAGTCGAACACTCCCCGCAGAACGCCCATCAGCGAGGTGTTGAAGGGAGGCTGAGAAAGGGTAAGAAAAGGCATGGGGGATTCCTTTTTAAAATGATTACGCATTGTCACGTCTGGTTCTTAAGAATATTATAACATAATATTTCACATAATGCAAAATAATCCCTCACTCACTTGACAAAAATGATTTAACCAATTACTTTAACCATTCAGCTTAACCGGATGGTTTAAACGAACCGTTAAGAGGCTCTTTGGAGTCCTTACACTCGGATTCCCCGCCTCCATATCTGAGGAGGGACCAACATGGCTGAAGAAGCCAAGGCGCGGATACTCAGCGCTGCCGCCGTCGAGTTCGCTGAAAAAGGCAAAGCCGGCGCCCGGATGCAAGCCATCGCCGACCGCGCCGGCATCAACAAGGCGATGCTGAACTACTACTTCACCAGCAAAGACCAGCTCTTTCGGGAAGTACTGAGCCAACTGATGACGACCCAGCGTCAAAGGTTAATCGAAGCGCTCGGCGAAATCGACAATGCCCGCGAGTTCTTTCTCAAATGGCTGGAGATTCACCACCGCAATGTTATTGAACAACCAGGCTGGATTCGCTTAATCATCCATAACTATCTTCACGGCGATCCTGACACCATTGAGATGATCCAGAGCAACGAGATGGCTTTGTTCTTCCGTAATAAGGTTCAATCATTCATCGACAGAGGCGAGCTTCTCATCACTGACCACCATCAGGTGGCCCTCTTGATGCTGGGCATAACCCTTACCTCCATTCTGGCGCAGGCTGAATTGTGCCTACCCTGGGATGAAAAGTTGTTTCCCGAGGAAACCGGCTCTGACAAGTTGAAGGATTTTCTCAACTCGCGTCTGGAATCAATGAAGATTCTCTTGGAAAAAGGGCTGTTTGCGAAGTAAGTTGAAAATTTTAGGCTTCAGACTTCGGGAACTGACGCCAGCAGCCGCCTTTTTTCGTCCATTTTGTCCAGGTCGTCCTTCGGGTAACACGGATCCTGGTCAATTGACATAACTTCCGAGGATTGAGCATGAAAAGTACTCCCCACACCACTCCCGTTCGACGGTTGATGTGGGATTTTCGAACCATACTTGCGACGCTGGTGACCGTGGTGCTGATGATACCGCTCACCAGTTTATTCGCCCAGCCCTTGAAACTGGACTGGGACGCCGCCTGGAAGCTAGCCCGCGAACAAAGCGAATACCTGGAGGCTGCCCGCGACCAGTTTAACAAAGCGCAAACACAAATCGGCGAGGCTTACGCCAGCGCCATGCCGACGGTCGAAGCCAGCGGCGCGTTTCAGCATTACTTCAAGATACCGAAGTCAATCTTGATGCTGCCCGGAGCCATGTTCGACGCGTCGCATGACATCCGTATGAAAATCGCCCAAGGGCAGGAAAACACGGCTGTCGGCAGCGTCGAACTCAACCAGCCGCTGTATGTCGCCGGCAAAATCGGCATCGCCATCAAGCTCGCTAAAATCTACCGCGAGATTAGTGAACTCGCAATGGACGTCAGCCAATCCGAGTTAAAGAAAAAGCTTACCGAAGCCTTCTACGGCGCTATTGTGGCTCAGGAATATCAGAAGGTCTCGCAGAAAGCCATGGACCAAGCCGAACGCCATCTCCAGCAGGTGCAGAATCTCTACGACCAAGGCATGGTCAGCGAATATGACCTTATCAGAGCCCGCGTGGCGGTGTCGGATATGCGCCCTCAGGTTATCGAAGCCGAGACCGCCGTGGAATTGAGCCTCAAGGGCTTGAAAATCCTGCTGCGCCTGGACGTGGACCAGGAAATTGAGGTCGTCGGCGATCTGAATCAGGCGGCGACGCCGTTGCCTGCTTATGATCTCTCGGTAGGGGAGGCCCTCGATAGACGCGGTGAGCTAAAACAACTCGGTCTGACAGCCCAGCTTTACGAAGGCCAGCGCACGGTCGAACGGCACAGCACTTTATGGCCTAATTTATTCCTGAGCCTCAAGTACCAGACCATGGCGGCAGCGGAGGACTACAAGTTCGGCAAGTACGAGTTCCTCGACGGCTGGAGCGGCAGCCTGGCGCTCAGCATCCCGCTGTTCGACGGCTTTGCGTCCAAGAACCGCGCCGAGCAGGCGCTCATCAACCAGCGCGCGGCACTGCGCCAGCAGAAGAACCTCCAAGACTACATCAAGCTGCAAGTGTTTCAAGCCTTACAGAACTATAAGAAAGCTCAGGAGACCTTGAACGCGGCGCGGGAGTCGGTGGGTCAGTCCGAGAAGGGTCTGTCTATCGCGGAGGTGCGGTACCGGGAAGGCGTGGGCACTCAGCTTGAGTGGCTTGACGCCGAGTTGCAGCTCAACGGCAGCCGCGTGAAGGAGCTGCAAGCCAAGTACGACTTGCTGACAGCCCGCGCGGCGTATGATCGGGCGCTGGGAAGGTGATTCGATTCGCACCAGATTATGCAGATTAGACAGATGAAAAACCAGTTATATATC
>CAZCEM010000328.1:0-3589 GCA_964497555.1 uncultured bacterium | reverse complement strand
TTGAGGAATACATGCCCCCAGTAATGGTTCGGGTTGAACACCTGTCCAAGACCTTCGTCGACCGCAAGCGCGGCACGGTCGAAGCCGTCAAGGACGTTACCTTCGACGCCCACGCGGGCGAAATCTTCGGGCTGCTGGGCCCCAACGGCGCCGGCAAGACCACCACCCTGCGATTGCTGGCGACCATCCTGACCCCCACCGCCGGACGCGCTGAAATCGCCGGGCACGACGTGGCTCAGGAAGCCGACGAAGCGCGTCGTTCATTGGGATTTTTAAGCAGCGATACCGGCTTGTACGCCCGGCTGTCCGCGCGCGAGATGATAGAATACTTCGGCGCGCTGTACGGCATGGAACAAGCCGCGTTGGCCGAGCGGGTGGAAATCCTGCGGGAGCGGTTCGGCATGGACGACTTCTTCAACCGCCGCTGCGCCAAGCTCTCGACCGGGCAGAAGCAGAAGGTGTCCATCGCCCGCACCATCATCCACGACCCGCCGGTGCTGATTCTCGACGAGCCAACGGCGGGGCTGGACGTGCTGGCGTCGCGCAACATCGTCAAAGCCATCCGCCAAGCCCACGACGACGGCAAGTGCGTGATCCTCTCGACTCACGACATGGGCGAGGCGGAGCGGCTGTGCGATAGCATCGGCATCATCCACAACGGCACGCTGGAGGTAACCGGCGGCAAGGAGGAGCTGTTCAAGCGGTTCAAGGCGGATGACCTGGAGACGGTGTTTCTGCGGGCGGTGGGGGTGGAGGGGTGATGTGCCGTCAGACTTAAGTCTGACGGCACAATGAGTCTGACGGCAAATCCGTAGGGGCGCATTGCAATGCGCCCCTACGGACAGCATTTAGAGATAAAACAATAGGAAACTATGACACATACATCCAATCTCCGTCTCTGGATAGGACGGGGAGTCTGCTACTTCGCGCTACTTAGCATCCTGACGGCAGTAGCCGGCGATGAAGTACAGGAACGGCTGAAAGCCGACGTTGAATTCCTGTGCAGCCCCGAATGCCGCGGGCGGGAAGTTCCCGGTCTGGGCGGCGAGCAGACGGCAGCCTGGCTGGTCGAGCAGATGACCGCCATTGGCCTGGCGCCGGGCTTCAGCGATACAAGCTACACGCAGTCGGTGACTTTGCGGACGGGCTATCTGGACACCGCCGCCACTACCCTCACGCTCATTCGCGGAAACATGAAGAAGGTTTTTCACTGGGGCGAAGGGTTTTACGTCTTGCCTCGCCACGCCGAACCGCGAGACATCGGCAGCGAGCTGATCGACTGCGGCTACGGCATCGAAGCGCCGGAACTCAACCGCCATGACCTTCAAGCAGGCGCGCCGAATCTGGCGCTGCTGGTGCGAACCGGGGCTGATATTCCCAACGCCGGACGACATGCGATGACCCCCTTTAAAGCCGCCGCCGCCCGCCGTCAATCCGCGATGATGATGCTGGTGAGGACTTCGCCGGAGGAGACCTTCCCCCCGGCGGAAGTAAAAGAAAAACTGACGGAAGCGAACGAATTGAAAGTTGGCCTGCCGGGCGAAGAGCCGGAGATGCCGGTGGTCTATGTGGACGGGGGACTGATTCAAGAATTCTTAAACCCCGACAGTCTGACCAGTCCAGCCTGTGTACAACTGAACCTTGCCTTCCGCGATGGCGGCGAGACATCTGCTAAAAACGTCTGCGGGATGTTTCCCGGTGAGACCGATGAGTGGGTGGTCATCGGCGCGCATTACGACCATCTGGGGGTGAAGGATTCCACTGCTGAGTCGGGGCTGGTCTATTACCCCGGCGCGAACGACAACGCCAGCGGGGTAGCCGGACTGCTGGAGGTGTGTCGAATCTGGCGTCTGACGACCGGGCATAAGCGGGGGTTGATCGCGGTTCTCTTCACCGCTGAGGAGGATGGAGCGCTGGGGTCGAGGTATTTCGCGGCTAATCTCCCAGCGGCGAAGGAGAAAATCGACGCGGTCATCAATCTGGACATGATCGGCGGGGACGGCTATGCGTCCATGCGGGAAGCTATGGCGCACCAGACCGGGCCGGATCCCGACTACGCGGCGGTGCTTTATACCGCGGCGACTCCGGAATTCAAGCCGATAATCGCTGAAGCGGGGGCGGTCAATACCCTGAAAATCGATCCGATTGAAGTCAGTGGCTTTCCCTTCACCGACGCGGGTTCGTTCAGCGACATTCAACTGCCCACGCTGCACCTGTTTTCCGGCTTCGATTCCGAATACAGCTCCTCCAACGACACGCCCGATAATCTGAACTGGTCGAAGCTGGAGCGGATGACTATGCTCGCGCTGCAACTGGTCTTCGAATTGAGCGAATACGAGGGCACGCTGGGATTCGATTCAACCATTAAGCCTGCCGTGCCGGGGATGAGGTATTGACGAAGACTGCGTTTGAACAGCTGCATGTAATTGATGGTTGGCATAAAAGAAAGCGTGGCTGCACACGAGTTGAATGCAGCCACGCTTTTTTTTACTCTGATACCAATTAGCTTTCAAACAGTCATTATTCACTAAAACAACTCCCCTGCCCCCCTTCAATAGAAGGGGGGTATCTCAAGTCCAGCATTTGAGTTACCCCCCTTCTATTGAAGGGGGGCAGGGGGGGTGCTATAAAGGTAATTGACTTAGTGAATGCAAATTGGTATGAGGCATGCTCCGCTTAAAAAGCAGCCTCAACGCGATAGTACGCCCCGTTGGCGGGCACGTCGCGGTCGGTGTAATTCGTGCCCTGCACCGCAGCCAACAGCGCGCCCCGGTCGTCCTCTCGGAACGGCGAATCACTCCGATAGACTCGGTAGCCGCTGATCTGCCGCCCTTCGCCAAACCGCCCCTCGTCAACCGGATCCCAGGCGAGCATCAGATTGTTGTCGAGGAATACCGCTTCGGCTATGTCGGTCGAGGCATGAGTGGGATGCCAATCAGTCATCGCTTCGACCGTCAGCCGCGCTATCTGATTCTGGAAGGCTTCCAGCCGGTCATAGGAGAAGATCGGTGAATTCAGGAAGCGGTAGGTTCTCTCGAAAATTTGATCCTCAATGGAGAAGGCATAATCCCAGAAACCGGTGCCGTCTGTATTATGCAGCATGAATGTATTAATGCCGAATCCGTTGGGGTCAAGAAGTTTGTTGGAGATGATGGACGCGATAGTGCACAGAGAACTTCCATTCTCGCCGTCGAATTCCTCCGGCACGGAACCGGCGCGGACAAACAGAGGCGCGACAATTGATCCCAGCGGCGTGCCCGCCATCGCCCAGACGATCGCGTCGTCAGGATTTCCGCCGTCAGGCACGCCCTGACCAACGAAAACCGAACGCGTGAGGTTGCGGCAGATCGTCTCACCGTTGGGAATCACGCCGTATGGATAATTCAGATAATAGCCTTCATAGGGGAGAGCATAATCCCTCATGCCTTCCGCTGCCAGATTGCGGATCACCGCCTGAATGAGGAAGCGCGCTGTCAGGCGGTTCTCTTCAGCCGCTTGTTTGAACAGCGCGAAGGCTCGGTCGTGGCGGTTGCCGCCCCAGTTAAATTGTTGGTCGTCCAAATCACCGACGGAGTAAGAGTAATTGGAG
>CAZCEM010000327.1:0-3621 GCA_964497555.1 uncultured bacterium | reverse complement strand
GCTGTGAATCAACCGATGCGCGGGCACGGAGTCCCTCGCTGCCGGCGGTCGGGTTCGGAGACCCGACCTACGCGGTGATGAGGATTATTTTCTGGGAAATGACAGCAGATGGACGGTTTTAAGCAGAGAGTTTAATCTAAAGAAGAGTTTTTCAGCAGACCCTAAGTGCTCATTACCCATTCATTCAAGACCACTAAGAATCACTCAAAGGTTAAAAAATGTCCTTCCTAATCGGAGCGTTATTCTTGGCAGCCAGCTTGTTGGCTGCAGAGCCCCAGCCTGACGCCGCTGCTGGCAGCCTCGAACTAGACGACTCTAATGGCATAGCGCGAGTACGGGTTATGTCCCCGCTGCCTGACCCTCAGCTTCAGGGCGTCGCGATGAAACGCGACGTGACCGTAACCGGCTTGCAGTTAAACGACAACCAGGGCAACGAAGTCGGCGGTATCGGCAACATCGACGGCACGCGAGTCAGTGTGGTGGCGCTGGATTACACCCAGCACGAAGCCGTGGCGATGTATGCGGCTGACTCGGAGGAGAATCCCAGCGCCGGATTGATGATAAATCAGCGGGTGACAGCCGACGACATCCGCAAACTTCCTCACTACCAGCGGATCGAATTAAAGGTCGAAGGCGACGTGCCTTCCTTGATCTTCAAAGGCAAAGACGGGAAGCCCCGGCTTATCATTGGACTCGACGCTGAGGATAATCCCGTCATCGAAGTCATTGACAAGGACGGGAAGAGGAAGAGTATAATTGAGTAGAACAACAGATTCGGCAAATTGAGCATTCTTTAACAACCTCTGCCC
This sequence comes from uncultured bacterium, assembly GCA_964497555.1. GTDB lineage: Bacteria > Electryoneota > AABM5-125-24 > Hatepunaeales > Hatepunaeaceae > CAZCEM01. The sequence continues at coordinate 2,812 of CAZCEM010000327.1, read as the reverse complement.
AATCTGCTTAATCCGCTTGATCTGCTGTTAAAAAGAAAACACGGAGTAACCATACATGCCGACCACGGCTGACATTAAGAACGGTATGACGATCAAGTTCAACGATCAGCTCTTCACCATCGTTGAATTTCAACACGTCAAACCCGGCAAAGGCGGCGCTTTCGTCCGCACCAAGCTGAAAAACGTCATCACCGGACGGGTGCTGGAAAACACCTTCCGTTCCGGCGAAAAGATCGACCCCGTTCGCCTCGAAGATAAATCCATGCAATATCTATACATCGAAGGCTGCGACTACGTCTTCATGGATCAGGAAACCTACGAACAGATCAACGTCCCCGCTGACGTGGTGGGCGACGCGAAAAACTACATGAAAGAAGGCGACGCCGTCACGGTGCAGTTTTACGAAACCACACCATTGTCGGTGCAAGTGCCCTTCTTCCTCGAATTCGAGATCATCAAGTGCGAACCGGGCATGAAGGGCGACACCGTGTCCAACGTGACCAAAGCCGCAACCCTCGAAACCGGCGCGGTCATCCAGGTGCCGCTGTTCGTGGAACAGGGCGAGTGGATTCGCGTGGATACCCGCACCGGGTCCTACATTGAACGGGTGAAGCGGTAGTTCGGATTTTCAGTTGAACCGCAGTGGTTTCCCCTGGAAATCCTTTCCACCTTGTCCACCAGGTCCATGCTGTCCATTTCGTCCATCCGGCGTGTGGTCCTGCATCCAGATCGCATTGACAGAATTTTAGGCGAAGGAACGCCATGAATATCGCTGAAATCCGCCGGCTGGTGAAGCTGGTCGAGGAGAGCCAGATTTCCGAACTGGAAATCCAAGAAGAAAACCTCCGCGTCCGCGTCGTCAAACGGCTCGACCCGCCTCGCCCGGCGCAGCCGGAGACGGTCGTCTATCCCGCCTCTCCGCCGGTCTATCAACCACCTGCAGCAATTCCCGCCGCGTTGGTCACAGAAGCTGCCTCCCCGCCGCCTCCACCGGTCAAGACCAACTTCGCTGAGGTGAAATCGCCCATGGTGGGGACGTTCTACCGCGCGCCGTCGCCGGAAGCGCCGTCCTATGTACAGGTCGGCGACCGCGTCAAGCCCGGTCAAGTCTTGTGCATCATCGAGGCTATGAAGCTGATGAACGAGATTGAGGCGGAAGTCTCCGGCCGCGTGGCCGATATACTGGTGGAGAACGCCCAGCCGGTCGAGTTCGGGCGGCTATTATTCATAATTGAACAGGATTAAATGTTCCAGAAAATCCTGATCGCCAATCGAGGTGAAATAGCCCTGCGGGTGGTGCGTGCGTGCCGGGAAATGGGCATCAAGAGTGTCGCGGTCTATAGCCAGGCCGACGCCGAGGCTCTACACGTCCGCTTCGCTGACGAAGCCGTGTGCATCGGCCCGCCGCCGTCCAAGCAGAGCTATCTGAACATCCCCAGACTCATCGGCGCGGCTGAAATTACCGGCGCAGACGCCATCCATCCCGGCTACGGCTTTCTGGCTGAGAACGCCCGTTTCGCGGAGATATGCGGCGAGTCGCAAATCACCTTCATCGGCCCGACTCCGCACACTATCAGCCTCATGGGCGATAAAGCGCTGGCGCGTGAGACCATGCTCAATGCTAAGGTGCCGGTGCTGCCGGGCAGCGACGGGGTTCTGAAATCCGAGAAAGAAGCGGCTGCAGAAGCCAAACGGGTGGGCTATCCGGTTATTCTCAAGGCTTCTGCCGGCGGCGGCGGCAAGGGCATGCGCATTGTGCGCGCACCGGAAGAGCTGAGCCGCCTGTTCAACATGGCGCGGGTGGAAGCTGAGACAGCTTTCGGCGACGGATCGGTGTATCTGGAAAAATACCTGACCAGCCCCCGCCACATCGAGATACAGGTCATGGGCTATTCTGACGGTTCGGTTCAGTCCTTCGTTGAGCGGGACTGCTCGATCCAGCGGCGGCATCAGAAGCTGGTCGAGGAAAGCCCTTCGCCCGCGGTGCCCGAGGCGCTGCGGAGGAAGTTGCGCAAAGCCGGGGAGATGGCTGCCAAAACGGTGAATTACCTCGGCGCCGGGACGGTCGAGTTTCTGGTCGATGGAGACAACTACTACTTCATGGAGATGAACACCCGCATCCAGGTCGAGCATCCGATCACCGAGCTGGTGTGCCGGATTGACCTGGTGGTTGAGCAACTTCAGGCGGTGGCTGGTCTGCCCCCGTCGCAGGCGTCCTTAAAACCTTTCGGGCATGCCCTCGAGTGCCGGATCAACGCGGAGAATCCCGACCGGGGTTTTATTCCGTCGCCGGGCCAGATCACGGGCTTTCACGTGCCGGGGGGCATGGGTATCAGGGTGGACACGTCGGCGTATGCGGGGTATAACATCCCGCCGTATTACGATTCGCTGGTGGCGAAGCTGATCGCGTTCGGCAACGACCGCGAGGAAGCTCTGCGGCGGATGCGGAGGTCGCTGGATGAGTTCGTCATCGAGGGCATCGACACAACCATCGGTCTGCACCGGCGGCTGATGGACGACGAAGACTTCAAGCAGGGCAAATACATGACGACGTTTATGGAGGGATTTTTAAAGAAAGAATAGGTATTTTCAAATTAGGATTATGAATTATGAATTATGAATAAAGAGGTTGCTCAACCGTCTTGGAGGGCGTTTCCCCAGGAAACAGCCCTCAGGGAACGCGTAGGTCGGGCCTCCGAGCCCGATCCATAATTGAAATGAACGCTGAAAACGCGGTCCGCTGTCATTCCCACGAATCGGGAATCCAGAGAATGCGCCGAAGGCGCATCATTCCAGCGGAAGCTGGAATCCA
>CAZCEM010000326.1:0-3623 GCA_964497555.1 uncultured bacterium | reverse complement strand
CCGGCCGCTCCCGAGAACTCGAAGGCCTCCTTGGACCGGCCGAAGAATCCAGGCAGCGAGCCCGCCTCCGCCTCCGTATCCCCGCTCCCCGATGCCGCCTCTATAAATCGACCCCGAAATTTCCTTAATATAGGCGCCGGCGGATTTCAAGTGTTGGGGTGGCTCATGCTGTTGATATCCGCGGTGGTGCTGACCAGATATATAGTGCTGTCACGCGCTAACCGGCAAATCGCGACTAATACCAACGGGCGCTACCATTCCTATTCATATACAGGCGGCCGGTCCTCGACCGGCGGCATCGCACCGGAAGACAGGCACTCCGCTTCTCACTTTTCGACCATTCCTCGTCCAACCGAGAGACCGCGTTCACCCTTTTATCGCTTCTCGCCGCCAAGCTGGGAGCTTGACGCCCGAGAAAGTCGAGGCTACGGCTACTCCGCTCCGGCAAGCCCTAAACCGGTGGACATACCCCGCTTCCGAGGCGAATATCGCTTCCCCGAACCTCCCCGCGAAGCGTCGCCTGACAGCGAGCTGATGCCGGTTTTCAATGATTTTAAGATACCCTTGACAGAACCGGATACATTCAACACTGCGGGATTGAAATCTGATACGATGAATGCCGCGCGTTTCTCGGTGGGCAATCTATCTTCGAGAGTCGCTGATGCTTACCAACGCGAATCTGAGTCAGTGGCGCGGACGCCGAGCCGCCAGAAAGATGCAGTCGTGTCGGAACGAACCGATGACAAAGACAGCAAGATACCCGTCGGCAAAGTGCTAGAGATGGCGGCGCAGGGAGGCGACGAGCTGCAAATAGCCCGTCAATTGGGGCTTGGGCGCGATGAGGTGGCTATGGTGTTGAACTTAGCACGGTTGGCGCACAAAGGAGAATCGTTATGACACCGGATTTTGAGCGAACATTGCAGCCGGCGGTGAACATTCCCGAAGGCTTCGGCGACTACATTGTGAACCTCTGCCGAGTAGGCGCCTTGGGCTACATGTCCAGCGCCATTATGCACGAAATCAGCAACGCCTTGACTGTCATCAGCGGCAACGTGCAAATAATACAGCTTAAAAACGCCGGTCAGGAAAAAAAGGATATTCTCAGGCGGATGCCGCTGATAATGGACCAGATTGCGCGCATTGAAGCCACCATCGCGCGAGTGGGGAGCTTCGGAGCGCGCTTGAACGGTAAAATAAAGGAAACTGATCCTATCAGAGCTTTGAATAACGCGCTCTATGCCTTCAAGAAACGCTGTATCTTTGACGGGCCTGAGATTCGATTCGCCAAGCAAAACGAAACCTGCACGATTCAATATGACCCTTCCCTGATCGAATATGTCCTGCTTGAGATGTTCTCTTTGTTTCTGACCGTGTGCAATAGTAAAGACCATATTAACATCAAGTCCAGCGTCAAGGAGGCGTCTTGGTCGGTGGAGGCGGACTTAACGTTGGAACCGCCACCCAGCGGCAAGGCAGATTTCTGGAGCAGTGAGGAGCTGCCGATGCTGGCAGCGGGAACGCTGTTCGTCCTTAAGAAATATGGCGGTGAGGTGACGCTGCGCCGCAGCGGAAACGTTTTAGGCTGGCGGTTAGATGTTCCTTTGGCGGTTGACCATGATTAGGTTTCAATATCTGTCACATATTTTAAAACGCCGGGCGCGAATAATAATCCTCTGGGGCTGTCTGTGGCTGATGACCTTCTTTCTAGGAGGCTGTGCTGTTGAAGAATTCGTGGGGCAGCGGGAGGGTTTTATATATGCGACGGCTGTGGACACGTTGGGCGGCGCGCTTGAAGGCGCGTCGATATTCATCGACGGGCAGAGGCGGACGGAGCGCACCCCGGCTTTGCTGCACTGCGTTCAGGTAGGTCGGCGGGAAGTTGTTACACGCTTGCTCGGATACTGGAACGACACCACCATCGTAGATGTTGTCAACGGTGAGACCCGCCGGGTTGCCGCTGAGCTTCGGCAGGTGCCCGCTGACCAGACCGGACGTTTGAAGGTTGATTCCACGCCCGCCGGCGCGCGGGTGCTGCTCTATGGTTCAGCCGTGCGAGTTGATGGCGCGCTTATCGTGACGCCGGCGCAGCTCGACCTGCCGTGGGGAAGGTACGAATTGTCGGTTCGCCGGGACGGCTATGCGACGACAGCGCCATTACTGCCGCTGATTGAGATAACCGCCGGGGAGACAGTGCCTGTTTTGTTCACGCTGGAGGCGGTCGAAACCGAGAAGCGCGTTGGAATGCTGCCGCCGGACTTCACCCTTGAGAACGTGGATAGGGATTCAATTCGATTGTCGGATTTGACCGGCTGCGTGGTTCTGTTGAATTTTTGGTACGCCGACTGCATACCCTGCATGAGGGAATTTCCGGGCATCGAGAATGTCTATCGCGAGCTAGGCGGGGAGGGATTCCGCGTCGCAGCCGTCAATCCGATGTTTCCCGACGACCTCGATGACGTGCTGCTGGCGCGGCAGAATGCGGGATTGACGTTTGAGCTGCTGCTGGATTGGGATCGTCAGGTAACGGTCGGACTTTATCGCATCGGCGCCTTCCCGGCAAACATACTCATCGACCGCACTGGGCGCATCAGCGCTATTTTGGCGTCAGTGCACGAAGCCGAGCTGCGGGGAATGGTAGGCTCGCTGCTCAACGTCGGCAACGGCGAGACCGATTGACCGACGTCAAGGGAGTGAACCGGGATTTCTCTGGGATCCTACCCGCTTCAGAGCATCGAATAAGGTCGCGGGTTTGAAGAGGTGCTGCGGTCGAAACGTCCTGTCTGTGCAGGTGGAAGACATCCTGCGTCATACTAACGCGGGGTTAGGGTTTATTTTATTCTCTCAACGCTCGCCTATCTTCCTTTCCGATTGGGTGGAGAAACTCGTGCCCGGCCTGTCACATAGAAACGTCCCTGTCTGGCTGGAGAGGAATTTCCTGTTCCGCAGACTGTTTCTTTTCCGAAAACGCTACCTGACGAGGCTGAAGTTCACCCACTACTCTGGCGCCGCCGAGGACGTGTCCATCTGCAAGCTGTTCCCTCGCAAGAAAGACGGTTTCTACGTCGATGTCGGCTGTTACCATCCTATAAAGTACTCCCACACTTGGGCGCTGCACCGACGCGGCTGGCGCGGTGTGAACATCGACATCGACGACCTCAAAATAGAGCTGTTCAACCTGACGCGTCCCCAAGACGTCAATATCTCCTGCGCGGTCAGCGACCATTCCGGGACGGTGAAATACTATCGAGCCGGGCTGTTCTCTCAGATCAACTCCATCGTCCCCGAAGAAGCGCGGATGATGGACAGCTATGTGATTCTCGAAGTTCCCTGCCGCACCCTGACGGAAATCCTCGACGGCACAAGATACAAGGGCCGGCGCATTGACCTATTATGCGTGGACGCCGAGGGGCATGATTATGAGGTCCTCACTTCGCTGGATTTCGCGCGCTATCAGCCGGCGCTGGTGGCGGTGGAAATACATCGACCGACGCTGGATCTAGTGGAACAGTCCGACTTGTACTGCTTTATGCGAAGACTGGAATACACGCTGGCGGGTTGGTGCGGCGAGACGCTGCTACTGGCAAGCAGGGATTTTGCTCGGGAGCTGGCAGCGGCGAGAGCTT
>CAZCEM010000325.1:597-3624 GCA_964497555.1 uncultured bacterium | reverse complement strand
CCCCCCTGCCAGCAGGGGGGAAAAGTCGGGCGAGACGCCCGACCTACGCGGTCAATGGGGCTATATTCTGGGGAATGACAGCATCTTGCTAATTCGATAATATGAGACAAGTTAACCTGCAATTTGGTGATTGTGAAACTTCAGTCGTTGAATTAAAGTTCAAATATACTTCCCAGCTTCGCGGCGGGTGACTCCGGATATTCGCGCCGAGTGTCTCTCGACAAATAACCGCACGCGGTCGGGATCCGACTTCGAGTATTCCCGAAGCGCCCAACCGACGGCTTTGCGGATCCAAAAACTTTTTTCATCAAGACATTTTTCACAGAACCGAAACAACATCTCATGGTCGGTGAAAGCCTTAAACCGCAACTGAGAGAATGGCGGCCCGCCGGATCCATAGGTCCTCATCCTCAATCCAGCTCTCCATCTCAGGCTTCATCTCAGTGGAGAATTTTCGCAGCAGTTCGCCGACCAGGTCCGCCGCTATTGTATCCACTAAGTCCCACCATGCGCCGGTCTGGATCATTAGCCGGTAGGACGGCAACGCCCCCAGCGTTTGATATTTCTTGAACTTCAAGGCGAGGCTGATGGCCGCGTAGCGCTCCTCGCGGTACTCAGCATCCCACAGTTCAGCGATGATGTCAAGGTTCTCCTCGACGCTGCGTGGAGGAAACTCCTTGAAGGCTACGCGGTAAATCTCCCGCTGCTCCGCCATCTTGACACCGCGATAAGGCATATCGGATTTCATGTAGGCTTGCATGTAGGGCGCGAATTCTTGGTTGGCAGCTTCGCGCAGCCTCTCTCTGACAGCTTGCGTCAAAGGATGTCTGGCTGGGGACATAACGGCTCCGGTTGGGTGAAAGGTCAGTATGAGCAGTGGTGATTTTCACAAGCTGCGGATTAAAACAGACACGGGAACCGTCTGATAAGGGCGGTTCCCGTGTGATGTCTGTCACTGCGTCGTCAATAGCGCATCAAGGCGCCGATGCCGCCGGCTTTAGCGAGCTGAGGGGCTTCTTCCAGCATATCCACCCGCGCGCCCTGCTCAATGGCTTTCTGTATTGCCAGGTCGAGCATATACGGCACCCGCTGCATCGAGCCCCCGCAGTAGGGGCAGATTTGGTTGTGGTCGGGCGTAATCGCCCCGCATTGGGTGCAAGCCATGCCGGGAGTGGTGACGGTTGACAGCACGTAGATTTTATGAACATTGCCTTGCTGTAGGGCGGTCAAAACGTCCGATAATCCAAAGACCGAGCGCTTCCCTTGGTCAAACAACTCCTCCAACGCCTTGCGCTCGAACTTGTACTCCACGTCCTTCATCACCGGCAGCAGCATCTCTAGAATCTCGTGGTCGCTGGCGTTTCTATCGACCGAGAACTCCGCGACCACCCGCTCGCGCATCGGCGAGGACATGGCTTCCTTAAACAGCGCCCGCCCGCGGTCGGTGCCGCCCAAGAGAATCCTCTTGATCTTTTCCTCCGCCAGCACCTTTTCAACCACCTTCAGCGCGTCCTTATGGACGAGGCGATAGACCTTGGCTTCCTCCCGTTCCGCTCGACGGGAAGAGTCGCTCATATTGCCGTCGCGGTCGGGATCGAAATCCTGCTCCTCCTCAAATTTGATTTTAGTTACTTCCTGTATCTCTCCCAGGCTGGTGATCAGCACACGCGCCTTGGTCTTGCCGACCACCGCCACCAGATAGCGCTGGTACAGGTCAGCCATGGCTGCCAGCGGTTTTATGTACGGATCGCGTTCCACCACGAGTTGATTGTTGAACGGTAAAGCGGTGTGATAGACGCGCCAGAAATTCTTCGCCCGGCAACTCATAACGACTAATCCTCGTTTCAGTCCGTCAGGACGGCCGACGAGATACTTCTCAATGTGGTTCAGTTCGGTCTCGACGACCGAGCGATCCTTGAGATTTATCTTATTGAGCGTATCCCGCATCATGTTCCTGAAATGGAGCATCCAGGATTCTTTGTGGTTTTCTTTGGGATCGACGTTGAGGTACAAGCTGACGAAAAAGGCGTCTTCCACCATGTATGATGCAAGTTCTTTGAGTTCGTGATGGGTAATCATGGGTGTCTCCGTTAGGTTAAACAGCCACAGAAGGGGCAGGCGGCCGCCTGCCCTTGACGATTGACGGCCGGATGACGCCGGTGCGCCGCCCGCGCTAACGGGCGATGGGGTGTCCCGCTCTCTCGCCGCGGTTATCTCGCGTTTTTGAGCAGAAACGTTCGAGGAAGAAACGGTGGACACGAGTGTCGGGACTGAGTTCGGGGTGAAAACTGGAGATGAGAACATTCCGCGATTTCGCCATGACAGGTTCGCCGTCCAATTCAGCTAGAACCTGGACCGAGGGTCCGGGATTTTGAAAGCGCGGAGCACGGATGAAGATGCCGGGGAACTCTTCCCGAAAACCTTTAATCTTGAGGGGCGCCACGAAGGAATCCACCTGCCGTCCGTAGGCGTTGCGAATGACCTCGATGTCAATCAGATTCAAGCGGGGTTGGGGACGCTCCAGCCCGTGACCCAGCATGATGGCACCGGCGCAGGTGCCCCACACCGGCAGTCCGTCCAGCACCTGCTGTCGGATGGCGGCGCCAAGGTCGTATTTGTCGAAGAGAGTGGCGAAGGTGGTTGATTCTCCGCCGGGCAGAATCAATCCGTCGAGGTTTTCGAGCTGGTCGGGGCGGCGAATCTCCAGAGCGCCTACCCCGAGCCGCCGCAGGGTGTGAATGTGAAGTATGAAGCTTCCCTGAATGGAGAGCACTCCGATGCGCATTACCATCCTCGTTCCTGGAGTCGCTGCTCCGCGGGTATCTTCTCTGCTTCAATCCCGGGCATGGCTGAACCCAGCCCGCGGGAGGCGTCCAGGACTTCCTGAGGGTCGTTAAAGTTGGTGGTGGCACGGACGATGGCTCGAGCGCGCTTTTCGGGATCTTCCGATTTAAAGATGCCTGAGCCGACGAAGACCGATTCAGCGCCCAGTCTCATCATCATGGCAGCGTCGGCGGGGGTGGCGAT
>CAZCEM010000325.1:0-587 GCA_964497555.1 uncultured bacterium | reverse complement strand
GGCGATGCCGCCCGCGGCGAAATTGGGCACCGGCAGACGACCGATTTCAGCCACCTGCTCGACCAACTCGAACGGCGCTCCCAGGTTCTTGGCTTCGGTCATCAGTTCATCCTTACGCAGGATGGTCAGACGGCGTATCTCCGATTGCACCAGCCGCATGTGCTTGACAGCATGCACCACGTCGCCGGTGCCGGCTTCACCCTTGGTGCGTATCAACGCGGCGCCTTCGCCGATGCGGCGCAGGGCTTCAGCAAGGTTGCGGCAGCCGCAGACGAACGGGACTCGGAAATCGTGCTTCCAGACATGATTGGCTTCATCAGCAGGGGTCAAGACTTCGGATTCATCGATGAAATCCACGCCCAAAGCCTGTAAGATTTCAGCCTCCATAAAATGACCGATGCGGATTTTAGCCATCACCGGAATGGTGACAGCTTCCATGATCTGCTCAATGACGGAGATGGATGACATGCGAGCCACGCCGCCGTCGCGTCGGATGTCGGCGGGCACGCGCTCCAGCGCCATGACCGCCACCGCGCCGGCGTCCTCCGCAATCTTCGCATGGGTGGAATTGACGACGTCCATAATAA
>CAZCEM010000324.1:0-3636 GCA_964497555.1 uncultured bacterium | reverse complement strand
AGACAGGGTTGGATGTGGAGGAGGAAAGTTTTCAACTCGCGCAGATATATTGAGAAATAGTTCGACAAGTTCGATGCCAGTTGAGTTGACTTCTGAGTCAACCTCCTGCAATAGAAGTATAAAGACAAACTTAACAGTTTAAGGTTGAAGCAATAGATGACTGAAACAAAGGAAATTCACCGATTTCAGAATGTCTCCTCGGTCGGGGAGATTATTGAGATCGCCAATCTCTTTGGTCCAGGGTGTAGTATCATTTTCAGAGGTGAGAACGATACCTTTGAAACGTTGCAGCCTAAAATTGGGCGAATTTTTCGAAATATGAAGAGTCCTTTAGCGCTTGAGATTCTAAGTGAAAAAACGGACGATGATGAGGCACGCACCTACTTTCGCGACATCGAACTGGACAGTTACAGACAGTTCTTTAAAATGTGTGAACCGCACATAGGATTTCGACCCGAGAAAGATGATGCCTTGAGGGCTTTAGTCTTGGGGCATCATTATGGCTTGCCTACTCGATTACTCGATTGGACCCAGAATATACTCGTCGGTGCTTTCTTTGCCGTACAGAACAATCCAGGAAGAGATTGTCGAATTTATACATTGAATACAGAGGAAGAGGTTGATCTGCTGGATTTGCTCGCGGAGACCAACGAATTAGTTGCCAAATTCTCCCCGCCATTCATACACCAAAGGATTATTAACCAAGCCTCAATCTTCACCGTTCATCCAAATCCGCTTGATGACTTGCTGCGTTTGGTTACTAATGATCCAGAATACAACGAGGTTAACATCGAAGTCTTAGAGATCAAAGGTTCAAAGGTTAAGAAACTGGCAGAGGAACTTAGCTATTTTGGTGTCAATGCCAGTACCATCTGGCCCGATTTATCTGGCGTAGCCAACCACGTTGAATGGTATCTCAGTAATGAGATGCTCTAAAAGTCAGGAGACAACACAATGCTGCCTTTAGAAAAAGAGAGCCTTCGTCCTGGCTCGATTGTCCCAAGGACCGGCATTTACTACGTCGTGGATCACCATGGCGAGCCAACCGGTACCACCATTGCGATTGAGAGTGGTTCACTCTTTCCTCCAACACCTGAATCCGGGCAGAGGTATCGGTTGAAAGAGATCAAGAGAAGAATCCGCGAAGAGGCTGATACAGAGACTCATTCCTCCTTTTACTGGGTTCGGAATTAGAGTCTTATTCTATTGCTTCCTTAACGAAAGAGGTACTCCGCTCAGAACCAATCGCTCCACGGTTAATTCTATTCACTTTGTGGCTGCCTGCGCCTAATAAATTGGCCTAGCCAAGCCATTGTGAGTGGCTTTCTGTTGTCATTGCTTCATGTCATAAAGCGCGGATTTCTTTTCGTTCCAACTTGTCACTTGATACTCGGAACTTTCCCCCTATCGCACCACACACATTGAGGACACTTCTCTGAACGAGCCACGAATTGATCTATATTTCACCGCCGCCGGTCTAACTGCCGACCGGCTGAAGGGCTGCGCCGCCGTGGTCATCGACGTGCTGCGAGCCTCCACGCCCATCACCGCCGCCCTGAAAAACGGCGCCAAGGACGTCATCCCCGCCGAAGCCATCGCGGACGTCATCGAAGTCACCCAAGGCCTGAGCTGCGACAACGTCCTGCGGTGCAGCGAGCGCGACAGCCGCATGGTCGAAGGCTTCAACTACCGCATAATCAGCCACGTTTCCAACGACTGCGTGACCTTCCCATCGGCTATTCAGACGGCAAGAGATCTGAAACGCCTGATAAGGCGCAAGGGAGATGATTTCAATTTTCCATCGCCCAATTCATGAACATTAGCAATTGCATTCAAGGAATCATGCCCTTTTCCCCCCCCTCGACCAGCTCGCCATCCTGAAAGACTCAGTCCCCCCTGTCGAAATCGTCGAAGAGGACGAGTTGCTGGCGAAGCTGGAGAAGGCGCGCGCCGAGAACCGCCCGCTGCGCATCAAACAAGGTTTCGACGCCTCGGCGCCCGACCTGCACATCGGCCACGCGGTGTCCATCTGGAAGCTGCGCGCCTTTCAGGACCTGGGTCACACCGTAATCTTCGTCATCGGCGACTTCACCGCCATGATCGGCGACCCCTCCGGCAAGTCCAAAACCCGCCCCCGCCTGACCCGCGAGGAGGCGCTGGAAAACTCTGAGACCTACCGGCGGCAGGTCTTCCGCATCCTCGACCCGGACAAGACCGAAATCCGCTTCAACAGTGAATGGCATACGAAGCTGAGTGTTTATGAATTCCTCGACTTGGCGAGCCGCCGGACGGTCGCGCGAATCCTGGAGCGGGACGACTTCTGGAAACGCTTTCAAGCGGGGGATGACATCTCGTTGCTCGAGTTCCTCTACCCGCTGGTTCAAGCATATGATTCGGTGGCGCTCCAGGCTGACGTGGAACTGGGCGGTACTGACCAGCGTTTCAACCTGATGTTGGCGCGGCATATCCAGCGCAGCTATGGTCAGGAGGCGCAGGTGTGCTTCTTCATGCCGCTGCTGAGAGGGCTAGACGGCAATCAGAAGATGTCCAAGAGCCTTGGCAACTACATTGGCATCACCGACGAGCCGGAGGACATGTATGGCAAGGTGATGAGCATCTCAGATGAGATGCTGGAGGAGTATTACCTTATGGCATCGGGATTGAAGGAGGACGAGGCTAAATTAAAGTCAAAAGGGGATCCCTACGCCGCCAAGCACGAGCTGGGGCGGCTGATTGTCAGTCGATATCATGGTGATTTGACAGCGAAGGCGGCGGCGGAGACGTTTAAGAATCGTTTCCAGAAGGGCGAATGGCCCTCAGCGGAGGAGCTGCGAGCGGCAGGCAGTGTCGTAACCTGCGACCAGCCTACCGAGTGGCTGCCGAGACTGATGGTGGCGGCGGGGGCGGCATCGTCCAACGGCGAAGCCCAGCGGTTGATCCGCAGCGGTTCGGTGTCCATTGACGGACGGAAGGTCGAACCTTCAGATTCACTAGATGTGGAGATCAAGAAGGATATGGTTGTGAAGGTGGGGAAGCGAAGGTATTTTACAGTTAACTAAACTATTGTCGTGTCACGCGACGCCTGTCGCATCAATGTGTGTAGTGGTGGATTGCGTCTTTGCGAATCAACCGAAGGCTGATGAAGCAATCTCGTGATAATGTTTTGGCATGAGATTGCTTCGCCTGCCGAAGGCAGGCTCGCCATGACGTGTCGCAACGTCATATCACGTTTTACATGACACTACCTAAAAGTTCGCCCTCCAAGATAATAAAAACGCTACTGGTTAATACTCTCCAATTTTGATTTTTCGCAGTTAGAACTGACTCAACTATCCGTTCCTGTTGCTATCCCGTTACTAAAAAGGAGTTCCCATGAGTTCATCCAATACCTTCAACACCCGCGCTTCCTTAATGCCGGGCGTCAGCTACTACCGGCTGGAGAGCCTCGCGGAAGCGGGTGTCGCCAGCCTCGACCGCATGCCCTTCACCATCAAGGTGCTGGTCGAAGCCGCGCTCCGCAACGAGAACGGCCGCGAAGTCACCCGCGATGACGTCGAACTCGTCGCCCGCTACAATCCCCGCGCTGCCAACCACGGCGACACCCCCTACATGCCCGCTCGCGTGTTGCTACAAGAC
>CAZCEM010000323.1:0-3648 GCA_964497555.1 uncultured bacterium | reverse complement strand
CAGTAATACCATGACTGTGCCCCGCCGAAAAAAGAGAAAAAAAACAAGCCGCTTCAGCCGGCAGCTTGTTTTGGCTTTAGATTACCGCGGCGCGACGAGAATGCCCTCCCCCGTTCGTGCTCCGCAGATTCCAGGTCAAACCGACGACGCTGACACCGATCAACTGCGCGTCTGCCCCTGCTGCGGCAATCCGGACTTCGTGAACGCCTGCCGCAGGCGCTGCTCGCGCTGCGGTTTCATGCCTTCCTGCAGTGATTGACGCCTTCCTACGCCCATAATTGCAGCGCCAGCGTCGGGAATCCCCCCGGCGGAGCGGTAAATCGAACCCTATCGCAGCGACACTGGATAAAATCCACTGACTGCAAACCCTTCAGCAATGTCTCCAAGCCGGGATCCAGCGGCTCCTTCGGCAGTGGCGACTCCAACGCTTCCGCGTCCACTCCGCCAAGAAAAGCGGTCATCAGCTTACTCATCTCACCCCATCGGAGCAGCGTCTCCTCAATGCCTCTTGCCCATGCCAGCGCCGGCTTTATCTGGAACCGCCCCTCGTCCGACAGATAAGCCATGCCGCAGCCCTTGGTCCAGCGCCACCTCTCGACGATCGGCCGCTCGCGGAGGTCCAGGTTTAATCGCTGCAGAAGCCGCAGATAATCCCGCGTCTGCCGAAGGCTGGACGGCGCGAATCCATAGCATTCCAGCAGCGTTTCAGTTTGTTGAGCATTATCAGCAGCCGACGTGTCGTATAGAAGCGGCGTTTGTATTCTGCGGAAGTCCGGGCAGCTTTTAGCTGATAAATTGTATGCTGTCGTATGCTCATCGACGTCGAAGACAAGGTTCAACGGAATCCGAGACCGTGTCGCCGGTATTGAGGAAAGCCAGCCATGCCTCAAAGCAGTCAGCCGTTTCCGTGCCTCTTCCCCCTGCAAGGCGATGTTCTCTATCTCATGAGCCACATGACGGAGCGGCTGGCAGAGCGCCAAATCGCCATACCAGCTGAGTAGGTCTGAGCCCTGCCAGAATTTGTTCCATCCGACTCGCCAGCCCCGTCTGGTCAGAATCGAATACGCCGCGCGAAAAGCCTCGACCGCCTTTCGAGCGGCGACAAGCTCCTGTACGCCGCCAGCCTCCCGCCTTCCCAGCCAGCGGGATTCGGTCAGCGCCTGAAGCACCTTTTCAGCGGCGGTCTGCCATTTCATCGGTCGGGTTCTTCCTTTCGAATCACCACCGCCATCGCCGCAGCAATCCCTCCGTCATGGCTTAGGCTGACCGCCGGGCTTGACCAGCCTTGGCTCCGCGCGGCGTTTAAGGCTCGACCATGCAGAATCAGGTTCGGAGAGCTGGAATCAGCGGCGATTATCTCAAGCTCCCTCCAACCGATGCCGGAGCCGGGGGCTGCGTTCAACGCCTTGAAAACAGCCTCCTTAGCCGCAAACAGCGCTGCCAGCGATTCGACGCAGCCGTCGCAACAGGCGCGTTCGCGCTCGGTGAAGCAGCGCTGAAGAAAACGCTCGCCCCAGCGCGCCACGGCTTCGGCGATGGAGGCGGTTTTCACAACATCAACGCCAAAGGCGATTGAGGGAGATGTCAAAGCGGCGGTGTTATTGAGGATTTCTTTCATCATCGCGACCAGACGATGGTTCGAGGCGGCATCTCGCGGGGAGGGGGATCGGCGGCGCGCGCGCCGACACGCACGCTGTCGTTACGCGTATCCAGAAAGAAGCGCCAGCCCGCTCGGAGGGAGTCGCGGGCTTCGGGGGGTGTGAAGGGAAGCAGATCCGCGAAGTCTTGCGGCGCCGTTTTCCAGAGCTGTTGGTATTGTTCAGCCGCGGTTTGCCAAGGCGACAATTGAGCGCGCACCGCTTGGATCTCCGCATAGCGGTTGGCAAAGATCCTATTGTAGCCTGCCAGACGATTCAGCGCCTGCGGATCGCGGCTGACGGAATAAGCGAAGCAGCGGAAACCCGCATCGCCGGGCAGGTCTAAATACTCCAATCCTCGATTCCACAGCAGTTTCTGAATCCGTTCCCCCAGAGCGGGATCCCGAGCCAAGGCGCTGTCTATCAAGCGCAAGGCCTCTGCCGCACGGTCGGGTTCACGGATGATGACCTCCGCGGCTTCGACCATTATTTCCGCGGTCTTTAAGCGCAGTTTACCGGCATCGCCGGCCGCCGCTTCGAGGGAGTCTATATCCGCGAAACCGCCGCTCGGATTACAGTCGGCGAACCGGGCCAAAGCGCGGGTTTGGTAGAACCGAGCTGTATTGCGCTGAAGAAAAGTGGAGTCCTCACTCAGCATCTCCAGCGTTTTTCGGTAGTTGCCGCCTGCTGTCTGGGCTTCGACAGGCGCGAAGGCGTCCTTCCCGCAGCTTGTCAGGATTACCACCAGTCCAAGGCTGATGAAGCCCCCTGCGCTGCGGATCCAAAGGCTGTGTCGTGTGCTTCGCAACCGTCGTTAGTCTGCGCTAATGCCCTTTCAGCCGCACGATAATCTCCGCTATCGTGGCGTCGGCCGTGGCGTTATCGAGAAGGAAGCCGGAAGCTCCTCGCAAACCGCCGCCGCCGTATTCCGCCGCCAGATTTCCCAAGCGGATACTGCAGGTGCGGTTGAAGATGCTTTTGCCGAGCCGGACGCGCGTCTTGGCTTTGCCGGAGTGCTTAGTGATGACTATCTGGACGTTGACATCCGGATAGAGGGCAAAAGCCAGAAAACGGTTGCCGGTGGGCGCCAGGTCCGACAGCCGCGAGTCAGTGACAAGGACGTTGTCCTCCACCCGGCTCACCTGGTGCAGGTAGTCAATAAAGTCTTCCACGTCCAGCCGGTAACGCTTGATTCGACCCTGCACTTCAGGTATGTCCAGAATCTGCTCGATGTTCAATCCTTGCCGGAGGGCGGTTACGACCACGTTGGCGTAGTCATGGAAACCGCTAAGTCCGAGATAAGGATCGAGGGTGAAACTTAGCAGCACCCACCTTTCCGGATTGAGCACCTCATCAACGGTGAGGTCGCCGGTGGATATGCGATCTACTTCAGTCAGGATCGGCTCGAATTTCTTCAGACGCTGTTCCTCATAGTACTCATACACCAGCCGCGAGGAGCTGGAGGCTTGACCACGGCTGCCTTTCACGCTGGGCATAACGTCATGGACGATCTCTGCCAGCTCGTGGTGGTCGAACCAAGCGCCGGCATTGGGATTGTAGGGCAGATTGGCGATGTAATCGCCTTTCTCGACCGTCTGCGAACCATCCTCAATGTCCGATGGATTGGCGTAGATGACCTGCTCGAATTTTTCCACTATGCCAAGGAAGACGGCGCACATGACGCCGTCAAGACTGGGACGGGTGATCAGACGCATGGTTTGATCCTCGATTTGTTGGTGTCTCAATCCGGCCGGAGCAGGACTGAGGGGAAAAATATGAATTATGAATAAAAATAAAGAATTCGGGAGAGGAAAAATTAGACTTCTATTCCATTTTTTCCCCTCTTCATTCATAATTCATTATTCATAATTAAGGTCTGCTGAAAAACTCCCGATTTTGTTGCTGTTTGCTGCTGTTTTTTGGGTTTAACTACACCTCGCTGTCATTCCCGCGAATGCGGGAATCCAGAATTAATTTTTAAGCACTTGATATTTCAAATAGTTAAACTCTC
>CAZCEM010000322.1:0-3650 GCA_964497555.1 uncultured bacterium | reverse complement strand
GAACCGAGATATACCTCGATCAGCTCCAAACCAATCGTAGGCTGGACTTTCAAGTTAAAACGCTCCGATCGCCCCTTGCCGATTTCGAGAAACGCCTCAGTCAAAATATTGAAAGCCTGGCTCTATTGAATGATCACCAGCAGAGTTTATTCTCCGATAATCACCGCCATTGGTCGTCTCACCGACCAGTGGTACTCTCAGGAAATGCTCAAGCGCTGCCTTTGAGCAGCAATTCAGTCGATTTAATTGTTACTTCGCCGCCTTACGCATCCAACGCCATAGATTATATGCGCGCTCATAAGTTCTCCCTGGTTTGGATGCAACACTCCATTGACGAACTTAGCCTAGATCGCAATCATTATATCGGCGCTGAAGCTGCTTCAAGTTTTCCCAAAGACTATTTGCCCCCCCGAACTCAGGCAGTCGTGAACCATATCGGCGAGTTTGATCGAAAGAAAAGCCTCTCGGTTGCGCGGTACTATTCGGATATGTTTTGTGTCTTACGAGAGATGAACCGCGTGCTGAAACCAGGAAGGTGCGCGATTCTGGTCGTCAGCAGCTCTCAAATAAAAGGTGTGGACACTTGCGTTGATGAGTGTCTGGCGGAGATCGGCGCGCTTGCTGGATTAGAAACACCCCAGATCACCGAACGCCGAATCGACCGCAACCGTCGGATGATGCCAGCCGCGCATCAGAAAAACTTGAATTCCATGATTGAGAAGCGAATGGATCGCGAGTTCGTAATCGGATTTTACAAACCTATCGCGGGAAAGCCAATCAAGGATAACGATAATGGACATAAGACATATTCGTCAGCGCTTCCATCAGGAGATCGGCGCTCAAATCATTACAGTAAAACTCAAAGACAACCTCAGATTGTACAATTTCGCCGACATCAGCAGCAAAGCCAGTGTCTCTATAGCCGCTCGACTGGTGGAGTTGCTGTCAATTACTCCCGGTTCAGGCAATCTCGAAGGACAGACGGCTGGCAAGCGATTCGAGCAGATCACACTGAATTTTGTCGAAGAGTCCTTCCAGCAATTGGCGCATCTTCGACCAGGCGCCTGGGTATATTCAGCGCAAGAAGGCAGTACTAACTTTGACCAGTATCGTCAGTTAGCTGGATGAGATAACACAATAGCCCTGAATCCATCCTTTAGCGTCCGTGATCGGCCATGATTACCTCGTTAAGCCAGACATAATCGTCGCGCGTGAACCCATAACATTGAGGACTTTACAAAGAGGGAGATAATTCTGACTGAGGATTTAAAGAAACTTTCCACTATGACTCCTTTGATTGACCGGGTTCAATCCGAACCAATCCTCATCTTGCACGCTTGCATCTCGTGCAAATGGACCATTCGCAGCGATCGAAGTCAGAACACGCGTACCGAAGCCATTAATCTGATCCGCAATCGCAAAGGCAATACACCTCATATCGTGGCAGTCACCGCCGAACCACTGCCGACTCGATTGGCATCGCTGGCATTAGGCACCGGTGACCTTGATTGCGTCTATCAAATAGCGTTACTGGAATTGAGACAGTCCTTGGTTGATTTAGAGAGCGAAGATCAACTGGAAATGCTCAATATTCTCATTGATGGGAGACGACTGCGCGATATTTCCGATTTATCGTTTGATCTGGCTGTCTAATCTGAACACTCCGATTTCGTTCGCTTATCCCAACCCCTTCAACTCCTCGACCACCATCCGCTACTCCCTGCCTGCGACGGGGCGCGTGTCGCTGGGAGTGTATGAACTCAGTGGGCGGCTGGTGGAGACGCTGGTGGATCGGATGATGTCGGCGGGGAGGCATGAGGCGGTGTGGGAAGCCGCGAATCAACCAGCCGGGTTGTATTTCTGCCGGATTCAGACTGAGGGCGGCGCGAGGATGAGCAAAATGACGCTGTTGCAATGAGACATAAGCGCATCTTTAAATGTCATCATTCTTCATTACATACACAAAACAGCAAAGAGCCCCTTTCAATTCAACATAAAATCGAGGGAAAAATGAGCAAAACCCAAAAGAACCTGCAGGATGGCTTTGCCGGAGAATCGCAGGCGCGAAACATGTACACCTTCTTCGCACAGACGGCTCACAAAGAAGGCTACCACTACATCGCTAAAATCTTTGAGGAGACCGCCGAAAACGAACGCCGCCACGCTAAGGATCAGTTTGTCCGGCTGGGCAAGATGGGCGACACCGCTGCGAATCTGAAAGCCGCCATGGAAGGCGAAAACTACGAGACCACCGAAATGTATCCCCGCTTCGCCAAAGACGCCGACGAGGAGGGCGAAACTGAAGCCGCCGTATTGTTCCGGCAGATAGCCCACGTCGAAGCGCATCACCGCGACCGCTACCAGCGGCTGCTGGAGATGGTCGAGCAGGGCACGGTCTATAAGCGGGATAAGCCGATCAAGTGGAAGTGCAGCGTATGCGGTTATATCCACGAGGGCGTCGAGCCGCCGCTGGTGTGCCCCTGCTGCAAGCATCCCCGCGAATTCTATGAACCGGCAAACATGGACGTTTAGCTGGAAGACACCCAAGGTTTGATAATCAAACATCCCACTGTCTCGCAGCTGCGGCGGGGGGATGCAGCTTTTCTCAATCATCCTTCCAGATCTCTCAGGCAGCAAACGCGAGATTCTTCGCCGTAATGTTGGTTCGACTAAAAGGATTTGCACTTTTAATAGTTCTACGACGTCCATGAATCAACCAAGTGAAACACTTGCTCGTTATGAACGTTTTGGCTGGGATTACGAATTCCTCAACGAGCTGGATCCCGCCGAGACCGAATGGTATCTAACTTACGCCCGCCGAGTCTCAGCCCCGGTAATTGAACTGGCGTGCGGCTCAGGAAGACTGCTGATTGAGCTGGCGCGAGAAGGAGTGTTGGTATGGGGACTGGATCTTTCGCCGGGGATGCTGGAACTGGCGAGGCGCAGGCTGGCTTCTGAATCCGTCGCCACACAGTCTCGCGTGAGCCTGGTCCAGGCTGACATGACCTGCTTCTATCTGAATCATCGCATCGGATTGGCTGTCATCGCCGACAACTCTTTTCGCGAGGCGACTTCTGCCGAGCGCCAGAGAGCGGCGTTGGCTTGCATCCGCCGCCATCTGACCAAGGACGGCTGGCTGCTGATGGCTCTGCGTGAGTACGAACGAGCAGCGCTGTCAACCATTCCGAAGGCGTCTTCTTGGTCGGATCCGGTGACAGCTCCAAATTCTGGAGATGTTGTCAGTCGCCGGGTGGAGACTTCGCTGTCGGAGGACGGTTCACGGCTGCGCAGCATCCTGCGCTATCGGGCCTTTGACCAGGCGGGCATAGAATACGAGCAAAGCTTCGTGACCGAGTCGCCTCTGATGAGCCGGGAGGATTATGTCATCCTGCTGGAGAACTGTGGATACTCGGTGTTAGAGGCGGTGAGCGTCTGGGATGGGACTGGTAGAAAAAAGCTGCGTCTGGTTTGTAGAGCGAGTTAATATTATTAAGGGGTGCCTTTTCTTTTTTACAACGGAGGTAATGCGTCGAAGACGCATCTTTTCAGCGAAAACTGGAATCCAGAAGGAATTAGGGCTGGATTCCCGCTTTCGCGGGAATTGTCATGGTGGCTTCCCCACCACGGAACCTGAAAATAGGTTGCGTAGG
>CAZCEM010000321.1:0-3653 GCA_964497555.1 uncultured bacterium | reverse complement strand
CCGCGGCGGTGTATCTGGCGAGGATGGAAACGGGGACGGGATTTGTTGCGACGCAAAAGCTTGCGTTGACGCCATAAGATAATTCGCCACACTGAGGCGCGGAGGACCTAAACGACAGCGCGAAACTTCAGTAACGAAGAGCCCTTCATTTGACATTTTCTTCGGGCGGTATTATCTTTTATCTAAACAATATCCTCTCCCGAAGGCATTCTCGTGAAATTGTCATACATTTCGGTCTTGACGGGCGCTCTGCTGACCGCCGCCATACTGGGCTGCGTCACTGAATCGCTGCCGCCCTACGTCGAAAACGCCCCACCCGTCATCAACGGTCTGGAGTACGCCCCCAACGACTCCGCCGGCATCCGGGACACCGTCGCCGTCACCTGCCTGGCGTCGGATCCCAACGGCGATTCGATGAGTTTCCGCTGGCATTGCGTCGAGGGGCGCTTCATCGACACCATCAACGCCAATCCAATACGCTGGGCGGCGCCGGACTCATTCGGAGTCTATCAGCCCTGGGTGGAAGTGTATGACCGGTGGTGGACGAAATCCGAAATATCCGCCTGCATCCACATCGTGAATGCCCCGCCGCGCATAAACCATCTGATCGCCAGCCGCGGCACCGCCGCCGGATTCGACACCGTCGGCGTTACGGCGGATTACTCCGACCGTGATGATCCTTTAGACTCGTTGACTTATGTCTGGTCAGCGCAGTTCGGCGCTCTGGTCAATCCATCCAACACCCACGTCAGTTGGATCGCGCCCGATGAGCTGGGCGTCTATCACATCGCCTTGGCGGTGGCCGATAAGCTCAACGCTCCCACCCGCGACAGCGTAAAGGTTATCGTCGCCGCAACCGGCAGCTTCAACAATCCCCCCGCCATCGAGAGAGTCTATGCCGCTGAACCAAGACTGGCGGTCAACGACCGGACGCGGGTGGGGTGCGATGCC
This sequence comes from uncultured bacterium, assembly GCA_964497555.1. Taxonomy (GTDB): domain Bacteria; phylum Electryoneota; class AABM5-125-24; order Hatepunaeales; family Hatepunaeaceae; genus CAZCEM01. The sequence goes on along the minus strand of CAZCEM010000321.1, from coordinate 2,702 downwards.
TATGATCCGGACGACGACCCCCTGGTTTACTTATGGTCCTGCTTGAAGGGAACCATCACCGGCTCAGGACCTCGCGTCGAATGGCAGGCGCCTGCGGACACCGGCATCTGCCGCATCAACGTCGAAGTCTCCGATGGACGCGCCCGAAATTACGGCTTCACCACCGTCCAGGTGGCGCCGGATACGGTGGTCTATTACCAAAGCGACTTCACCTATGACGACGTCACCGACTGCTGGCAGGTTCAGAATCGGCTGGCGGGCCGGGGTGAAGACCCAGGAAACTACCACGCGTCCTGGGATTCCACCGCCGGAGCTATGGCGATAACCGGGATGAGCGCCTGGTACAGCACCTACGGGGTGCTGCTGCAGCGGAATGTTTTCCAGGAAGGCACCTTTAAAGCCACGGTCAGCGCCACTACCACCCGCTGGGGCCTGGCGGGCTTTATCCCCAAGTACAACAGCGAACGCGATTATATGTTGATTGGAATAGACTACTCCATCGGCAAATGGGTAGTTGTGCGCTGCATCAACGGCGTTGCTATGGAAGTTGCCAGCGACTGGAAGAGCTTTATGGTGAATGAGCCTCACCAGTTTGAATACCGGCAGTACAACGGGCATTCGGTGATGATGCTGGATGGAGTATCGGTTTGGGACGACGAGGTGGAGGCGCCGTTCGGTCAAGCCACTGCTATCGGCGTGGCAGCTTACGGCATCGACGGCACCGGCAAGCTGCTCTTCGACAACGTGCGTGTCTCCCGACCGTAATCCACCCGCGCAAGGCTCTTGATGACCGCTGGGGCACCGAATAAAAGCGCGGCTGCAGCCAATTCGACTGCAGCCGCGTTGTGTTAAATCCTTCTCAATCTCATTCTCAGAAGACCGCTTCCACCCGATAATACGCGCCTCCCGCCGGCACGCTGCGGTCGGTATATGACGTGCCCTGCACCGTCGCCAACAGCTCGCCTTTGTCATCCTCCCGGAACGGCGAATCACTGCGAAAGACACGATAGCCGCTGATTTGCCGTCCTTCGCCAAACAGCCTCTCATCAGCCGGTTCCCAAGCCAGCATCAGATTATGACCCAAGAATACCGCGTCGGCAATCTCGGTGAACGTGTAAGCGGGATGCCAAGCTGCCATCGCGTTGATGGTCTGCCGCGCAATCAGATTCTGGAAGGCTTCCAGTCGGTCGTAGGCGAAGTTGGGCGAATTCAGGAAGCGGTAGGTTCGCTCAAACATTTGATCCTCAATGGGGAAGGCATAGTCCCAGTAGCCGGTGCCCTCAGCGTTGTGCAGCATGAAGGTGTTGACTCCGAAACCGTTGGGATCGTAAATCTCGTTTGAGATGGCGACGGCCAACCGGCATATAGGACTGCCGTTGGACGAGTCGAAAACCGTCGGCACGGACCCGGCGCGAACGAAGAGAGGCGACACAATCGAACCGAGCTGATTGCCCGCCATCGCCCAGATGATGGCGTCGTCCGGGTGTCCGCCGTCCGCCGCGCCCTGCCCGACGAAAACCGAACGGGTGGTGCTCCGGCAAATAACTTCTCCGTTGGGAATTACGCCGTAGGGATTGTTCTGATAGTAACCCTCGTAAGGGAGGGCGTAGTCGGTCATGCCTTCCGCTCCCAGGTTGCGTATCACCTGTTGGTAAATAAACCGAGGCGTCAGGCTGTTATCCTCGACGGCCTGTTTGAAAAGCCCGTAAGCCCTATCATGGCGGTTGGGTCCCCAATAGGATTGACGGTTGTCCAGACCGTTGCCGGAATACGAGTAGTTGGCGCGGATGATAAAACCTTCAGGCGTGTCGGCGGCGTCGATGCGAACGTAAGAATGGGCTGCCACTTCAAACATGGCGGCGCCTCCGAAGGCGTCGAAGGAGCCGTAGTTGGAACAGAGGGTGATGCCGTCCACCACCAGCGAGTCCAGCAATTCCTCGAAGTCGTCAACGGTCCGGCAGGTCGAGAGCGCCCGCATGTGAATCTCGCCGTCGTCATCACCATAGCCGTAACCGTTGCGGGCGACGCCGTTGCCCAAGTTGTAGGAGTTCGAGTTCTCCAGAGCGAATCCCGCCGCGTTGATGCCGGCGTAGTACTGACCGCTGACGTCGTTGGCGTAGGTCAAACCGATAAAGGGGATAAGCCCGACGTTGACGTAGTGCCATTCCTGGTCGGTATTGCCGACGTCGCGGTTCTTCCACAGCAGGGGCCGGCCGTCGGGCGTGGCAAGTCCGCTGGCGACCCCGGTGGTGCATTCGTTAAGGTCGTCCAGAACAGCCTGCTCAGCGGCAACGGCTTCCCCCGGCGGCGACGGCGTCTGAAGTTCGTTCAAACCGCTCGCCGCCAGCAATGCCGCGCATGCCAACAGGAACCATCCGACGCGGGGACCGCGCATAAACATATCAAACATCCTCTTGACTCCGGAAATCCGGCTTAGGGGCTTTTTTTAGTAGTACGCACCGCAGCCGCGATTATTTGTAAAAGGAGCTGCAGCGACGCGAACGAACAATAGAAACGGCGTGCTTTAAAGGTTGAACCCGCAAGCAGGGGCAATTAGACTTGCGCCTTTCCCCTCTGCATGCTAAATTACAATCTATATAAAAATTAAGGCTGAGGCAAGTCTTAGGGGGAAGATGCGCAAAGAGAGCGGTCTTTTTGTCAATCATCCCGCGAGACCCGCATGGAGAGGCGCAGTAACCTAA
>CAZCEM010000320.1:0-3660 GCA_964497555.1 uncultured bacterium | reverse complement strand
TCCCGCTTTCGCGGGAATTGTCATGGTGGCTTCCCCACCACGGAACCTGAAAATAGGTCGCGTAGGACAAGCGTCTCGCTTGTCAACCGAGACGGTTGACCTACGCGTAGAACCTATTTTCTGGGAAAATGACAGCATAGAGATTTAAAACTGTTGCGAAAATCCTACTTAACGAAGTAGTTATAGTGAGTATAAAAAATAGTTATTCCTTTAATAACAAATAGTTAGGGCGAAAACAAGAGGAAGATCCGTTGTGAACACTAAAGCGTGAACTCTAAACTTGAGTACTCGAAGGCAACTTGGTCTAACCAGAAAGATTTCAGAGATAATCCGCTTTTCCTATCGTTCAGGACGCCTCCGGCAGCGCGATTTCCAACACGACCATGGCGCCGGTCGGTCGGAAAGCACATGCTCCGACCACCGCCGGTAAAAGCCAAACATCACCTTTACTGACGGCATAATTGACGCCGTCCTGCTCCAATTGACCATTGCCGTCGATGCAGACCAGCACCCGCGGCTTTCCCTCAACGCCGACTATGTAAGGCAATTCTCCTTGGATTCGCCACACTCCGAAAAATTCACAGAGGAAGAGCCTTTCCCGCAAAACCGGCTTCGTCTGCTCCACCACCGGCGTCACCGGTCCAATCGCGCTCTTATCAAAATCAATACATGCCAGCGCTTGTTCGACTTGAAGCGCTCGAGGCCGGCCTGTCTTGGCTTCTATTCGGTCCCAGTCGTACAGGCGAAAGGTCACGTCGCAGTTTTGTTGGATCTCGAACACCACGACTTCGCCTCCCAACGCATGAACCATTCCAGCCGGCAGGAAGAATCCGTCGCCCCGCTTTGGAGTGAAACGAACGAGGCAGTCAGCCAGGGTCCCGTTAGCGAGGGCTTGTCGCAGATCATCCGCGGTGGCGCCTCGCTGCAAACCGGCATAAATACAGCCTTTGCTTCCGGAATCTAACACCACCCAGGCTTCGGTCTTTCCCGCCTCCCCCTCTGGCAGCAGCTCAGGATGGGCGTCGGAAGGGTGAACCTGAACCGACAGTGTCTCGCGCGCGTCGAGGAACTTCATCAGCAGCGGGAATCGACGAAACCGTGAAGCCTGCTTCCCCAGCAATTGCTGGGGAAATTGCTCCATTAGTTGACGGATAGTCTGTCCTTTGAGGGGGCCCTTGACGACGCGGCTGGGATAGTCTTCGCGGTCGCTGAGCACCCACGCCTCGCCGACAGGTCCGTCGGGCAAAGGCGCGGCGAGCACGTCAACCAAACGTCGCCCGCCCCAGAGCCGGTACTGATATATCGGTTCAAAGCGCAAGGGATATAGTGAAACTTGACTCATGATTTTTAATCTCCATCGGAAGGTTTTTCAATTTTCCAACTCCCTCCCCTTCCAGGGAATCTTACCCAGCAGCGACAGCGGCATTATCAACACGAACAACAACGGCGTCAACGCCTCCGCTGCCAGCCAACTGCCCACCCAGCCACGCTGATTCAGAAGCTTTGCTCCTCGCGCCAAGGTCCAGCCGTCTGCTGCCGCTTTCGCCAGCCACAGACACGTCGCTGTCCATAGCGGGATGACGCCTGCAGCCGACAGACCCGCCGCCGCCAACAGACCGGCTTGAAACAGCCATAATGCCACCGCTGTCGTGACCAACACTGGCGCGTACCACCGCCCAGCGGACCAGTGCCGCCGCTTCATCCGCATCCAGGCAGCTAGGGACGTCGGCGCCGGCGAGGGAACGAATGTCGCGGAATCGGCGCAGAAGACGATAGGTTTGCTCGTCGCTGTCAGTCGTTGCAGCAACAGGTCGTCATCCCCCGAAGCTCCTCGCGCGGATTCGCCGAATCCACCCGCTGCCAGCCAAGCTTCCCGCCGGTAGGCAAAGTTACGCCCCGCCACGGTCGAAGCCTTCCCCAGTCCGATGCTCCCCGCTGAAATCACTGCGTTCACGAAGGCGTCGAAGCGACCCACCGCTCCCGTCAGACCCGTACCTTTCAGCGGGGCAAAACCTGCGACCGCGACGACCTCCGGCTCGAAACAGCCCGCTATCCCCCGGATCCAACCCGGCGGCGGCGTGCAGTCGGCGTCGGTGCAGAGTATCACCTCGCCGGAAGCCGCTGAGATGCCCTTCGACAGAGCATGCTTCTTGGGAGCGATTCCTGACGGAGGCGAACCAGCCGGCAGCAATTTGAGGGAGGGGATTCTACCGGAAAAAGCCTGGACGACGGCGGTGGTTCGGTCGGTGGAGTTGTCGTCGATGACGAGCAGCTCCCAGAGATCGGAAGGATAATCCTGACGCGCCAGGGCTTCGAGACAGCCGCCGATGACGAGTTCCTCGTTGCGGGCGGCGACCAGGACGGTTACACGCGGTGAATCGTCAGCGCTGCCGCGCGGCAGCCGTCTCAATCCCACGCCCAGAGCGAGCGCAATGAGTACCCAGAACAAGCCCAAGACCGTTAAAGTCAAAGTGAACATCAGCACGTCAGAATGCGACCTCGATTAAGCGTGTTTCCGGTAGGCAACTGCTGAAAATGGATAAAAGAAACGCTAATCCTGGGTTCCAACATCAAACTGGGAGGGAATCACAGTGCCATAAGCCTTTGAAAGCAAAGGAATTACCTGTTTAATGAGAGTAAAGACAATATGACATTTGCGGTCATTTCCTTGAAAATAGCCTGCGTGAAGGCGTAGGTCGGGCCTCCGAGCCCGACCATCAATGTGACGCAGGGTGTCCTCACCCTGCGGTAATGCGGCTATTTTCATCCTTTGTTGCGCCGCTCGCGAAATGACGTTTTCCTTGAAAATAGCCTGTGGGAAGGCGTAGGTCGGGCCTCTGAGCCCGACCGAGGCTATTTTCATCGTTTGTTGTGCCGCCTTTGGCATGGCGTTTCCCTTAAAAACAGTCCCTGGTGAACGCGCAGGTCGGGCGTCTCGCCCAACCAATGGCAGTGCGATAGGCTTCAGTCTGTTGGGGCGGAATGACAGCAAAGAGGCTCGTCGCAGGTCGATTTATAAATTATCGGACAGACTCTGAAAGTCCGCCCTTGTCGAGCTGGAAGCTCGACCTACGCGTCCCCCAGGAGCTATTTTCTGGAAAATGATGAGTAGATAGCTGCTTGTTCATTATAGTAAAACGGCCGGATTTTAATGTAGTGAGTGACTATGGCTTTACGAACGCTAATTATCATAAGAACACCTAGAAGAGGTTGAGTAGCAGCTCGGCGGAAGGCGAGTTTCTTAAGGAGGCTGAATGTTCGTTGACGGCGAGGCGAAGTCCAACACCGCAAAAAAGATAACCGCGTGATTTCACGTGGTTATCTTAGCAATCTGTACAGCCGAATGGACTTGAACCATTGACCTCCTGATCCACAGTCAGGCGCTCTAGCCAACTGAGCTACGGCTGCATACACGCCAGGCGATCCCTTCCGCAGACGCGACGAACGACATTGCTTCGAGTCGGTGAGGTGTTTCATAACTTGACAATAGGCATGAGGCCTATTGTTCTGGTTAAGGAAATCTAATATGATAAATATATATTCCTTTTATGTCAAGTTACACGGCGCCTCAACGGGGTGCCGGCATTTATTCTCTTTATTACTGGGTTCAAATTCAATTGATCATTCGCTTTCATTTCCCAGAAAATAGCCCCTTCAAAG
>CAZCEM010000319.1:0-3672 GCA_964497555.1 uncultured bacterium | reverse complement strand
CCGGAGAGAGGATATCCCCGAGCTGGCCCACTACTTCTTGTATCGGTTCAACCGTAGGAAACCGACCTCATCAACCAGATACCGCTTGCCGCTGGAGTGAAAGAAGATGGTCATGCCCGCGCGTACGAAGCCTGAAACAACTCGGACATAAGCAATAGCACCGCGGTAGTTGTCGAACAGGGAGTCGAATATCAAGGCTTGCAGCGGCAGGTTCTGGTTGTCGTCCGGGGGAGGGATGACGTCTATAAGCCGGTCCAGTAGCTCCGGCACGCCGGTGCCTAACTTGGCGCTGACCAACATCACCTCTTGGGGTGTGCAGCCGATCAAATCGACGATCTGTTTGCGAACCTCCTCCGGACGGGCCGAATCAAGATCAACCTTGTTCATCACCGGCATCAGCGTCAGGTCGTGCTCCAGCGCCAGATATACGTTAGCAATGGTCTGGGCTTCGACGCCCTGCGAGGCATCAACCAGCAGGATGGCGCCTTCGCAGGCCGCCAGCGACCGCGACACCTCGTAGCTGAAATCCACATGCCCAGGCGTGTCGATAAGATTCAGGTAATACTTGACGCCGTTGGCGCGGGTGTACTCCATGGTCACGGCTTGGGCTTTGATGGTGATGCCGCGTTCGCGCTCGATGTCCATCGAATCCAGCACTTGCGACACGCCCGCGACTTTATCGACTACGCCCGTCAGTTCCAACATCCGGTCGGCGAGGGTTGATTTGCCGTGGTCGATGTGGGCGATGATGCAGAAGTTGCGGATTCTATCGGGAGGTATCGGGCTCATGGTTGGTTGAGTTGCCTAAAGTGAACCGGTGAAAAAAATCAGATTCACAGCAGATTAAACGGAATAAACAGATTAGGAAACAGGTATTGTTGCTTCTATTTGTTAATCCGTTTAATATGTTTTGGATCCTGCTTTACTCCTTAATCCACACCATCCCGCGATTGACCACCCCTCGCGCCTGACCCATCAACTCGACGCCGTGATAAGGTGTGTTCTTAGACTTGGACACGAAGCGGTTGCGATCGACGGTCCATTTAGCCTGCGGGTCGAACAAGGTCAGGTTGGCCGGTTCACTTTCCTTGATCCGGGCAGGAATCAATCCCAGGATGCGGCGCGGCGCAGCAGTCATCGCTTCAATGGCGCGTTCGAGGGTGATTTTCCCCTCAGCCACCAGCTTGGTCAACACTACGCCCAGCGCGGTCTCCAAGCCGATCATGCCGAAGGGCGCGTTGACCATCTCGACCTCCTTCTCGTCAGGCGCATGGGGAGCGTGGTCGGTGACGATGGCGTCGATGGTGCCGTTATTCAAGCCTTCCACCAGCGCCTCTACGTCCTTGACGCTGCGCAGCGGAGGATTTACCTTGAAGTCGGTGTCGTATCCTCGCAAAGCCCGGCTGTCCAGCGTCAGGTGCTGGACAGCGGCTTCAGCGGTGACTTTTATACCCCGGGCTTTGGCTTCGCGGATGAGGCGCACAGTCTCCGCAGAAGACACATGTGCGATGTGCACGCGCCCGCCGGTGTATTCCGCGATTCGGATGCTGCGGTAGGCGTCGATGTCTTCAGCAACCACCGGCCAGCCGGGCAATCCTAAAGCCGTCGATTCACCGCCTTCATCCATAATCTTCCCGGCGGTGAGGCTGAGTTCCTCACAGTGCTCAATGACGACGCCGTCGAACATCTTCACGTATTCTATTGCCAGCCGCAGGACGGCTGCTGACGCCACCGGCGAGCCGTCGTCAGAGAAGCCGTTGACGCCGGCTTCATGCAGCTCGGCGAGTTGCGCCAGCGCTTCACCCTGGCGTCCCTGCGTCACTGATGCTATGGGAACGACATCCACCGGCAAGCCTTCCGCGCGCTCGTGCAGCATCTCCACCAGGGCCGGGTTGTCAATCGGCGGGTTGGTGTTGGGCATGGCAGCGAGGCCGGTGAATCCGCCCGCCGCCGCTGCTGAACAGCCTGACCGCACGTCTTCTTTGTACTCGCAGCCCGGCTCGCGAAGATGAACGTGCATGTCGAACAAACCGGGCGTTACAATCCAGCCGGCCGCATCGATGACCTTGCCGGGAAAGCCCGCCGGCATCTCGCCGATGACGGCAATCTTCCCGTCGGCGATGACGATATCCGCCACTTTGTTCAAATCCAGCGCCGGATCGAACAAGCGCGCGGCGATGATTGCCACTGAATCGGCCGGATAAGCTGCGAAACCTTGTGGTGGTTTTATATTAAGTGCTTTCACCTTTCTGACCTTTTATCGAAAAGCCCTTCGTGAACTCCCTTGGCAGGATGGGCGTCTCGTCCACCTACGAGCGGACTGAAAGTCCGCCCTCCCAGAGGTCGCAGAGAGTAATCCCTTACCTATTCCACCACCTCTTCTTTACCGGCAATCAGCGCCAGCACCGCCATCCGCACCGCCACGCCGAAGGTAACCTGCTGCAGGATTGTCGAGCCCGGTGCGTCGGCCACGTCGGAGTCGATTTCCACGCCTCGGTTCATAGGACCGGGATGCAGCACCATGATAGGTTTGTCGGCTTTCTCGAGGCGCTTGCGAGTTAAGCCGAACTGCGTTTGGTATTCGCGCAGCGACGGCAGGTAGCCCTGCTTCTGACGCTCCAGTTGCAGCCGCAGCACATTCACGGCATCGCACCACTTCAGCGCTTCGTCGAGGCTGGTTGTGACGTTCACGCCCAGGCTCTGGACGTCGTAGGGAATCAACGTGGAAGGTCCGCACAGCAACACCTCGGCGCCCATAGTCTTCAGACCGTACAGGTTCGACCGCGCCACCCGGCTGTGGGCGATGTCGCCGAGGATGACGACCTTCAGCCCCTCGACGCGCCCGAAATGCCGGCGCATGTCATCATGTCCAGCAGCGCCTGGGTAGGATGCTCGTGCTGACCGTCGCCGGCATTGACCACCTTCGACCTGATTCGGTCTTTGAGGAAGTGCGGCGCTCCGGAGGCGTAATGACGCATGACCACGATGTCGATGCGCATGGCTTCGATGTTGCGCACGGTGTCGAGCAGGGTTTCGCCCTTAGAGACGCTGGACCCGCTGACGGCGAAATTTACTACGTCCGCTGAAAGCCGCTTCTCGGCCAGTTCAAAAGAAACGCGGGTGCGGGTGGACGCTTCAAAGAAGATGTTTGCCACCGTCACGCCGCGCAGTGTGGGCACTTTTGGGATCGACCGATCGAGCACCTTGGCGAATTCATCGGCGGTGTCGAGGATTCGAACGATGACCTCCCGACTCACGCCGTCCAAGCCTAAAAGATGCTTAAAACTTGGACTGGTCATTGCTCCCTTTCCGGGTTAAGCCTCGCTTTTTACCAGCACAATCTCATCGACGCCGTCGATCTCCTTCAGACGAACCAGCACCTCCTCCCCAGGCGATGTCTGCACCTTGTGCCCGACGAAATCACCTTGAATCGGCATCTCCCGATGACCTCGGTCGATGAGCACCGCCAGTTGGATGGTGTTGGGGCGGCCGTAGTCCAGAATTGCGTCGATAGCGGCGCGAGCCGTGCGGCCGGTGAACAGCACGTCATCGACCAGCACCACGTCGCAGTCGTGGATGTCGAAGTCGATCTCGGTGGCTTTCACCTCCGGGGTCTTGATCATGGTGAGAAAGTCGTCGCGGTATAAGGTGATGTCCAGCGCGCCGACCGGC
>CAZCEM010000318.1:0-3690 GCA_964497555.1 uncultured bacterium | reverse complement strand
TCCAGAGGGATTTGGGGCTGGATTCCCGCTTGCGCGGGAATGACAACTAATGTCCCATAGATTCTGCCCCCATTAATAGTATAGAGTTCACGCTTTAGCACTCGCAAGATGAAGCTTGAACTTAAAACATGACTCTTGGAACGCAACTTGGAATAAATAGCAGCTTTTTAAATCACAATATGCGAGAACCGATTATTCTCAAGTGTCTGCAATCTCTTCTTCAATCCCTCCAGACATTCCAACGCAATGTCCCGCCCTTCCGGTCCTTGGCCGAGGCGGATGTTGGGCTTTAAAGCGCCATGGAAGTCGGATCCGCCGGTGAAGATAAGCCCGTTTTCAGCCGCAACGCGGCGCATTTCGTCGCGGAAGGCGGTTGGATGCTGGCTGTAGTCGCTTTCGAGGCCGTCTAAGCCCCGTTCCACCCACCCTGGCAGCAGTCTCAGCATCACCGGCAAATCCGCGCCATGCAAGCCGGGATGCGCCCACACCGCCGCGCCCCCCGCCCGATGTATTAAATCGACCGCCTCCCCCAAACTCAGTCGATAGCGATCGATATACGCCGGAGCGCCGCGATTTAAGAGGGCTTTAAAAGCGTTTTCTGCGGAGGAGAAGTATCCCGCCTCCACCATCGCCATCGCGATATGCCCTCGTCCGACCGTTCCCGGTCCCGCTAATCCCGTCACCGCTTCAGCGGAAACAGGATAGCCCAATTCCTCAAGACGCGCCAGAATTCGGACGTTGCGCGTGGTCCGTGAATTTTTTAAATGGTTGACGGTTTGCAGGAAAGGAAGGCAGTTAATATCGATGCCATATCCGAGCAGATGGAGCGAGCCGATTTCGTGGTTGACGCTGAGTTCGATGCCTGGGATTACATCCAGCCCTTCGCGTTCTCCGGCAGTGACCGCTTCAGCGACTCCATCAATGGTGTCATGGTCGGTGAGGCTCAACGTCGAAATGTTCAGGGATTTCGCCAGCCTCACGAGTTCGGCGGGCGTCAAACTCCCGTCCGAAGCGCGGGAGTGGGTGTGCAGATCTATTTTCATTTAATAGAAGGGACGTTATCTATGCTTGGGAGAAAGATTCCCACAGCCGTTTGAACCGCCTTAACACTGGCTCCAGTTCATTCAGAGGTATCATATTGGGCCCGTCGGATAAGGCGGAAGCCGGATCCGGATGAGTCTCGATGAATAATCCGTCCACTCCCACCGCGGCTGCAGCCCAAGCCAAATACGGCGCATAGCGGCTGCTGCCGCCGGAGCAGTCCTCCAGCCCGCCAGGGCTCTGCACCGAATGCGTAGCGTCCATCACCACCGGCCAACCTAACTCCCGCAGCTTCACCAGACCAACGTAATCGACCACCAGTTGATGATAGCCAAAAAACGTGCCGCGCTCGGTTATCATCATCCGCCGGCAGCCGGCGCCTGTCAGCTTGTCGAATATATGCCGAACGTCTTCCGGCGCCAGGAATTGCCCTTTCTTGACGTTCACGACCTTGCCCGTTCGCGCTGCAGCGGTTAGCAGGTCGGTCTGACGGCACAGAAACGCCGGAATCTGAATGACGTCAACCACCTCCCCAGCGGCGGCGGCTTCTTCCGCTGTGTGAGTGTCGGTGAGGAGCGGAGCGCCGGTTTCCCGCCGGACTTCGCTGAGTATTTGCAGCCCGCGCTCCAGCCCCGGACCCCGGAAGGATTTCAGCGAGGTGCGGTTGGCTTTATCATAAGAGGCTTTAAACACAAAGGGCAAGCCAACACGCGCAGCGACAGCCGCAGCTTCACGCGCAACCTGCAGCGTCAGTTCCCGGCTCTCAATCACGCAGGGTCCGGCAAAAAAAACCGGAAGGGATCCGCCGCCCATGCGGATCCCCTCCACGATTGAGAATTGATTGGTAATAGGAAGAAGATGGTTCAGCAAAGGAGGAGTTCCTTATTCGACCGTTACGCTTTTCGCCAGATTGCGGGGCTGATCGACGTTGCATCCGCGCGCGACCGCAATGTAATACGCCAACAACTGCAAGGGGATGACTGTCAACAGAGGACTGACGTAAGGATGCGCCCGCGGGATGCGGATGATATGTTGGGCGTATTTTTCAATGACGTTGTCGTCTTCGCTGACCACCGCGGTGATGATGCCCTTGCGAGCCTGTACCTGTTCAATGTTGTTGATGACCTTGTCGTAAATCCTGCTGTTGACCGCAATGAAGAACACCGGCATCCGCTGGTCGATGAGGGCAATGGGACCATGCTTCATCTCGGCAGCCGGGTAGCCCTCCGCGTGGATGTAGGATATCTCCTTCAACTTCAGCGCGCCTTCCAGCGCCACCGGATAATTGATGGCGCGGCTGAGGTATAAGGCGTTCTGCCGGTCGATGAACTGCTCGCCAATTCGTCGAATATCCTCGGACTGCTCCAGAATGCGGGTGACTTTATCGGGTATTGCGTAAAGCTCGCGCACCAGTTCCCGTCCCTTCTCGAGAGGCAGACCACGCTGACGCCCCAATTTCAATGCCAGTAGAATGAGCACGGTTACTTGAGCGGTGAAGGCCTTGGTCGAAGCCACTCCGATTTCAGGTCCGGCGTGAAGATAGACGCCTCCCTCCGATTCGCGGGCAATTGAGGACCCCACCACATTGCATATTCCCAGCGCCGTGGCGCCCCGCCGTTTGGCTTCCCGCATGGCTTCTAACGTGTCGATGGTCTCGCCCGACTGACTTATCGCCAAGGCGATGGTTCCAGGCTCAATGATGGGATTTCGATAGCGAAATTCTGAGGCGTATTCGACTTCCACAGGGATGCGGGCGATTTCTTCAATCAGGTATTTTCCAATCAGTCCAGCGTGCCAAGAGGTGCCGCAGCCGAGGATGATGAACTTCTTCACGCGAGACAGTTCATCCTCAAAGTCGATCAATCCGCCCAGCTTGGCGGTGCCTTCTTCCTCTATCAGACGCCCGCGCAAGGCGTCACGGATGGAGTTGGGCTGTTCGTGGATTTCCTTCAACATGAAATAGGGATAGCCGCCTTTCTCTATCTGTTCAATGTCGTAGGAAATCCGTTCCATTTTCTTTTCAATCCACTCATCAGCTTCCTCTTCACCCTTGGCATTCTTGCCGTTTTCCGTGATGCGGAAATGTGTGACCGAGTCTCTGGTGACAACGGAGATGTCTCCGTCGTCAAGGAAAACCACGTCTCGGGTGTATTCCACGATAGCTGCCAGATCGGAAGCGATGAAATTCTCGTCCTCGCCGATTCCGATGACGAGGGGGCTGCCCATGCGCGCGGCAATGAGCTTGTCGGGTTCATCAAGGCACATCACCCCTAAACCATAGGTGCCTTTGACCTTCAACAAGGCTCGCTTTACAGCCTGAAACAGGTCGCCTTCGTATAGTTCGGCGATGAGGCTGACCAATACTTCAGTGTCGGTTTCACTGCGAAATTGATGCCCCTTCTTCAGCAGTTCTTTTTGTAGGGTGCTGTAGTTTTCAATGATGCCGTTGTGGACGATGACAAAACGGTTGGATCCATCCACGTGAGGGTGGGCGTTGGTTTCATTGGGAATGCCGTGGGTCGCCCAGCGGGTGTGCCCTAAACCAATAGTTCCACTCATGGGATAGTCGGCAACTTTGGCTCGAAGTTGTTCAATCTTTCCTTGCACCCGGATGAGGTCCAAACGACCATGATCGATGGTCGATACGCC
>CAZCEM010000317.1:0-3729 GCA_964497555.1 uncultured bacterium | reverse complement strand
CGGCGGCTTGCGGGCAGTTGGCGGGGAAAAGTGGAACAGGATGGGCAGGATGAATGGGTTTAAATCGGATAGTTATGAGGAATTGGATGCTGAAGAACTCAATTGGCTGAAAGCGCTCGCTTCTAATCCGGCCTATGATTTTCTCAGCGATCCTCGCGAAGATATCTACACATTAGAGGACGGGAAACCCTATGTCCCTGAAAGGTAAGATTGTTTCTTTAATCTTTCCCTTCGATGATTTGTCCAGTTCAAAGACCAGACCCGCGCTTTGTTTGACTGAACCAATCAGCAACTGACATGTCGTCGTTGCTTTTATAACCAGTTATATTGAAACACCATTACTGACAACAAATATTGTCATTGATCCAGAAAATGTGATCATGGCTCAAACTGGCTTGAAGACTCTATCCTCACTTCGGCTTCACCGGCTTCCCACTGTCTCGGATTCTATATTTCGAAGAGAACTCGGTTCTATTCCATGGGCGCTTTTTCCGACAATTGAAGAGAAATTGAGAGAGCCGCTGAGATTAAAGAACTCACAAAACCAGCGCTGTTCAACCAATCACACCTAAACATATCTACTTTTCCATACGGAGGCCCCCATGCCTATAACCATCGGAATCAACGGATTCGGCCGGATTGGCCGGCTGGTATTACGGGAGATGATGAGACGTCGCGGCAAGTTCCACATTGCGGCTGTCAATGACCTGACGGATGCGCCCACCCTCGCCCATCTCCTTAAATACGATTCGACCCACCGCCGCTACCCCGGCGAAGTCAAAGCCGAAGGCGACACGCTGTACGTCGATGGTCAACCGATTAAAATCCTGTCGGAGAAAGACCCCGCCAAGCTGCCCTGGGGCGACTACAAGGTTGACGTCGTCATTGAATCCACCGGCGTGTTCCGCAAGCGCGAACAGTGCCTGTGGCACGTCAACGCCGGCGCGAAAAAAGTCATTCTGACCGTGCCCGCCAAGGACACCGTCGATGCCACCATCGTCATGGGCGTCAACGAGGCGATGCTGAAGCCGGAGCATCAAGTGATCTCCAACGCCTCCTGCACCACCAACTGCCTCGCACCGATGGTCAAGGTGCTGAATGACAACTTCGGCCTGGTGAAGGGCTTGATGAACACCATTCACGGCTATACCAACGACCAGAACCTGCTCGACCTGCCTCACAAAGACCTGCGGCGAGCCCGCTCGGCGGCGTTGTCGTCCATCCCCACCACCACGGGAGCCGCTCGAGCCATCGGCTTGTGCATTCCTGAACTTAAAGGCAAGTTAGACGGTTTTGCCGTTCGCGTGCCCACTCCCGACGGCTCGCTGGTCGATCTAACCGCGGAGTTAGCGATGGATGTGGAAGTCAGCGACGTCAACGCCCGCATGAAAGCCGCCGCCGAAGGGCCGATGAAAGGCATTCTGGAATACAACGTTGACCCCATCGTATCTGTGGACGTCATCGGTAACAGCCATTCCTGCGTGTTCGACTCCGAGCTGACCATGGTGATGGGCAAGCGTTTAGTCAAAGTCATCGGCTGGTACGACAACGAGTGGGGCTACTCCTGCCGGGTGGTCGATCTGGCCGAAAAAGCCGCTAATATCTAAATCCTAACCTACGAGGAAGTAGTGAATAAACTCACCCTTGACGACCTAAACATAACCGAGAAGAAGGTGCTGGTGCGGGTGGATTTCAACGTGCCGCTGGATGAGGAAGGCAACGTTCGCGAATTCATGCGCATCAAAGCCGCCCTGCCCACCATCCATAACATCCTCGATTTCGATGGCATACCTATTCTCATGAGCCACTTCGGACGGCCGGAAGGCAAGAAGGTGGCGAAATACAGCCTCCTGCCGGTAGCCCATGAACTTGAGCGCCTGCTGGGTCGGGCGATTAAGTTCGCGCCGGATTGCATCGGCCCCGAAGCTGAGAAAATGGTGGCGGAACTCAAGCCCGGCGATATCCTGCTGCTGGAAAATGTCCGCTACTACCAGGGCGAAATCGACAATGATTCAGCTTTTGCGGAACAACTCGCCAAGCTGGGCGACGTCTATGTGAATGACGCCTTCGGCGCGGCGCATCGGGCTCAAGCGTCCATCTGCGCCATCACCGAGTTCTTCCCCGGCTGCGCCGCCGCGGGACGGCTGATGATGCGGGAAATCCGCATCATCAGCGCCACCTTGGTCAATCCGAGGCATCCCTTCATCGGCATCGTCGGCGGCGCCAAGGTCAAAGACAAGATCACCACCATCAAGCACCTGCTGCCCAAGGTTGATAAACTGCTCATCGGCGGGGCTATGGCTTACACCTTCTTCAAAGCGCGAGGGGGGTCGGTGGGCGCCTCGCTGGTCGATAACACCTATATCGACAAGGTGCGTGAATTGATGGAAACGCCGGAAGCCGCCGCCAAGATCGTTCTGCCGGTGGATTCGGTGGCCGCGCAGGATCTTGAATACGGCGCTGAAAGGCGCACTTTCCCCTCCGACGCCATTCCCGAAGGCTGGAAGGGTCTTGACCTTGGACGTGACGCTCGCAAGCAGTTTGTGGACGTAGTACGCACCGCTGCTACGGTGCTGTGGAACGGGCCGATGGGCATGTTCGAGCGCGAACCTTACGCGCCCGGCACGCGGGTGCTGGCGCGGGCTATGGTCGAGGTAACCTCCAACGGCGGCGCGGTTGTGGTCGGCGGCGGCGACACTATGGCCGCCTTGAATCGCTTCAACCTGACCGGGCCCATGACCCATATCTCCACCGGGGGCGGCTCGCTGCTGGAATTCATGGAGGGCAAGCTCCTGCCGGGGATCGAGGCCTTGTCCGACCACCCCGAATGAGCCGCGACATTGTAATCGGCGGCAACTGGAAGCTGAACACCACGCTCAGCGAGGGTGTTCAGCTTGCCAGTCAGGTCATCGTCTCGGTGGGTGAAATCAGGAGCGCGCAGGTGGCAGTGTTTCCCCCGGCCACCCACCTTGCGCGCTTCTTCGAGCTTCTGAAATCAACACCCATCGGATTAGGCGCCCAGAACGCCCATTGGGAGTCCAGCGGCGCCTTTACCGGTGAATTGTCGATGGTCACCTTGAAGCAGCTTGGCTGCGGGTGGCTGCTGATTGGCCACAGCGAACGCCGCGTCTATTTCGGCGAAACCGACCAGACCGTGAACCGGAAGCTGCTGAAGGCGCTGGAGGTCGGACTGCGGCCGATAGTGTGCATCGGCGAGACGTTAGAGGAGCGTGAATCCGGGCGCACCTTCGACGTGCTGGAGCGGCAGCTTGAGGTGGGCTTGCGCCGAGCGGAACTGAAGGGCCGCGGCGGAGTGGCAATTGCTTACGAGCCGGTGTGGGCGATTGGCACCGGCCGCACCGCGACGCCGGCGCAGGCGCAGGAGGCTCACAGGTTCATCCGTGACGTGCTGGCTCGGTTGTTCGGGCGGGAGGCGGCTGAAGCTACCACCGTTCAGTATGGCGGCAGCATGAACGACGCCAACGCGGCGGAATTGTTGTCTCAGCCGGACGTTGACGGCGGTTTAATTGGCGGCGCCAGCCTTAAGCCCGACAAGTTCGCGGCGATTGTGAGGGCGGCGGAAGGGTAGGCGGTCGAGCGTCGGGCCGTCAGGAGCTGCAAGTAATCCAAGACAGAGTCTGTCTAATAATGCTGGAAACCGAGCGCTTGGGGAACTTCCGCTGTCATTTCCCAGAAAATAGCCCCTTCAAAGCGCGTAGGTCGGGCCTC
>CAZCEM010000316.1:0-3730 GCA_964497555.1 uncultured bacterium | reverse complement strand
GCCTTTGGCGCCTTTTCTGGATTCCAGCTTTCGCGGGAATTGTCATGGCGGCTTCCCCACCATGGAAGATGAAAATAGCAGCAACCGCAGGGTGTGGACACCCTGCGGCACACTGGCGGTCAGGCTAGGCTGCGGCAGATTGGCGGTCGGGCTCAGAGGCCCGACCTACGCGTCGCAGGCGCTATTTTCTGGGAAATGACAGCAGTCAGAGCATTTCAGCATTATCGGACAGATTCTTTCAGTCCTCTCTGCGCTGGCACAGAGTTCTGCGCTACCGCTAGGACGGGCCTCCCGCCCGTCCTAAGGGTGGAATGAAAGAGTCTTTCCCCCTGAGGTTAAATGCTATTCCCAAATGTACCGGAGGTACTAATGTTATTTCTCTCCTTAAAAGAGACGACCTTTTTCAAGCTCGACCTTCAGAAATGCGTAGCACTGACTGCGGCAATTCTGGTCGGAGTGGTTTTAGTTACCAGTTGCTCGCTCATTGGTCTTTCCCACAAACCGAAGCCACTGGAGATTCCCGCGCTGCCGTTGGAAGCCGCGCCCCCTCCGGTTGAGGGACAGCAGGGCATGGTGGTTTCAGCGCATCCGCTGGCCGCGGAGTCAGGACTGCAGGCGCTGCAAGACGGCGGCAATGCGGTGGACGCCGCTCTGGCGGCGTTGTTCATGCTGAACGTGGTCGAACCTCACGCCTCTGGACTGGGCGGCGGCGGCTTCGGGCTGGTGAGAATGAACAGCGGGGACTGCAAAGCGGTCATCTACCGCGAGAAAACCGCCGCAAAGATAGACCCTGCGTTCTATTATGACCCCACTGACACAAGTTATCTGCGGATGAACCACGGCGGCTCAGCGGTGTGTGTGCCGGGCGCGGCGGCGGGTTGGGCCGAGTTGTATGACAACTGGGCGACGCTGCCATTGGAGCGTTTGATGCGTGACGCCATCGACGCCGCCGAGAACGGCTTCGTCGTCGATCCAACCTTGGCTTCGCAGATACA
The DNA here is from genome assembly GCA_964497555.1 of uncultured bacterium. Classification (GTDB taxonomy): domain Bacteria; phylum Electryoneota; class AABM5-125-24; order Hatepunaeales; family Hatepunaeaceae; genus CAZCEM01. Next base: position 2,735 of record CAZCEM010000316.1, on the reverse strand, counting down.
AGGAGCTTTTGCGGAGATACTCGCCGATTCGTCGCTGGCAAAGACCTTCCTCAAGGGAGGCCTTCCCTACGAGGCCGGCGACACCCTGCGGCAGCCTGAATTGGCGCAAACCTTCAAGACATTATTGCAGCGCGGGCTGCGTTCCTTCTATCGAGGCCCCATCGCTGAGGCGGTAGCGCAGGCTTCCCAAGCTGGCGGCGGCTTCATCACACCCGAAGACTTGGAATTCTACCGCGCTGAGACCGTCGATCCCATCCGGGCGCAGTTGAACGGGCGGCTGGCGGCTTATGAGGCTGTAGTGGTGCCTCCGCCCAGCCGTGGCGGCGCGGCGATGATAGAGGCCTTGAATCTGTGCAGCCTCACCGGTGCGTTTGATGAGGCTCCGCATTCGGCCGGGGCGGTTCATCTGATGTCGCAGTGCATCCAGCAAGCCTCCAATGACGCAGCGTACGCCATCGGCGATCCCAAGTTCTCCAAGCGTAACTGGCAGGAACTATCGACTTTGGAGTTCGCCATGGAGTCTTCAGGAGGCATCGCGCTGGATGCCAAGCCGGGTGTGCGCTGGCCCACTCGCGCGCCGCGGCTCGATGAGCATGGCAACACCACCCATCTCGTAGCAGTGGATAAATGGGGCAATGCGGTATCTTTAACGCAGACCATCAATCACTTCTTCGGTGCGGGAGTCATGGCGCCTGGGACCGGAATCATCCTCAACAATCAGATGGGCGACTTCTCGGTGCCGCCGCCGGACACGGCTCAGAACGCCCTCATCAGCATGAACTTGATCGAGCCCGGCAAGCGGCCCCGGTCCAACATGGCGCCCTTGATTCTGCTGAAGGACGGCAAACCGACGCTGGTGATTGGCACGCCGGGTGGAACCCGGATCATCTCAGCGATGGTCGAGATCGTCGCTAATGTGGAGGTCTATGGCATGGACATCTCCGCGGCGATCGATTATCCCCGGTTCTTTCCAACTGGAGAGCATCAAGTCTTCGAGAACCGTTGCACGAAAGCGTTGATGGATTCGCTGATGGCAATCGGCTATGTGCTTCATCCAGCGGGACCTTACCACAACTACTTCGGCGGTGCGCACGGCATCGCGGTCGATACGGAAACAGGAAAACTATACGGCGCGGCGGATAAGAGGAGGGGGGGAGCAGCGAGGGGAGATTAGGAAATTACGAATTACGAATTACGAATTACGAATTACGAATCCAGAGGGGGAGGTTGTGAAAAAAGACAATCCCGTCAGGGATAAATCCTACCAGTTTGCCTTAAGGATTGTCAAGCTCTACCGGTATCTTGCTGAGGAGAAGAAGGAATATATTCTCAGCAAGCAACTGCTTCGAAGTGGAACGTCCATTGGTGCTAATGTTGAGGAAGCCTTAGGCGGTCAATCAAGAAAGGAGTTCATCACCAAAATCACCATCTCCTACAAGGAAGCCCGCGAAACGGTCTATTGGATTCGATTGTTACGTGATTCTGGATATTTAACCATTGAGCAGGCTGATTCTATTCTCAAGGATGCTGATGTCCTTCTTAGGCTCCTTGGCAGTATCCAGCTTTCCCTGAAAAACAAACCGGAGTAAGGATAAAACTACGAACTGTCAATTACGAATTACAAATTGAGAATTTTGAAGTTCCATATTAAAGACTGCTTTTCCCTTCATTGCGGTCTTATATTCGTAATTCGTAATTCGTAATTCGTAATTCGTAATTTCTAACGTGATCACACTTGGACTCTGTAAGTATTATGAGCGGCGGCTGGTGGATCTTCGCGATTATGGTCGGCGTGTTCGTCTATGTTGCATTTATCCGCAAGCTGCCCATTGAAATAGCGCTGATGTTCGGCGCGATTGCCGGCTGGCTGGTCAGCGACTGGTTCCTCGGCTGGGGAACCGCTAAAGGCAACCTGTTTCGCCATCTGGTCGAAGGCGCGTTCACCTACTTCGATCCCATCCTCATCATCTTCACTGCGCTGGTGTTCATGAGGCTCATCGAAGAGAACGGCGCGCTGGCGACATTGGCGCGAGAAATCATCGAGCGCTTCGGGACCAAGCCCGCGCTGCTGACCATCGTGATGACCTTGTTCATCATGTTCCCGGCCATGCTGACCGGCATCACCACCACTTCGGTGCTGACCACCGGCGCGCTCATCGCTCCGGCTTTGATTGCCTTGGGTATGCCGCCTCTTCGAGCCGGAGCCATGATGGTTATGGTGTCAATCATGGGCATGATCGCCCCGCCTATCAACCTGTTGGTGATGCTTATCGGCCAGGGCGTAGATATGCCCTACATCGGCTTCGACGGCATTTTACTGGCGATAGCCCTGCCACTGGCGCTGCTGGTCTCCTTCACCTCGGCTTATCCCTATCTTCGGAAAGCGGATTCCACCAACGCGCTGGACAAACTTCCCGGCAAGGTGGAAAGCGGCAGCCTGTGGGTGTTGTTCCTGCCGCTGTTGATAGTCTTCGCGTTGATGGCGGTGGTGCGGATCTTCCCGGCTGTGTTCCCGGACATAGGCGCGCCGTTGACGTTTATGCTCGGCGCGGGCGCGGCGGTGTTCACCGGACGGAAGGTCAACTTCTGGAAAGCCTCCTACCGAGCATTGCTGAACGGGCTGCCGGTGCTGGGGCTGCTGGCGGGGATAGGGATGTTCCTCCAAATAATGACCCTGACGGGGGTGCGGGGGCTGTTAGTGGTGACAGTGCTGTCGCTGCCGATGACGCTTATAT
>CAZCEM010000315.1:0-3730 GCA_964497555.1 uncultured bacterium | reverse complement strand
CTTTGTATTTCCCCCCTGCAAGCAGGGGGGAAAAGTCGGGCGAGACGTCCGACCTACGTGGTAAGAGGGGGTTATTTTCTGGGAAATGACAGCGCTTGGAACATTCTACCTTAAATTCTGAATTATCGTACAGATTCTGAAAGTCCGCCCTTCAGGCCTGGTACTATGATTATTATAAAAAAAGCCACTGTTTTATGGAGTCAAGAATGACCCTGCGAGAGTTGCTGACCGAAAAGCGCGAAGAAATCCTCGCCATCGCCGCCCGACGCGGAGCTTCCAACGTCCGCATCTTCGGCTCGGTCGCGCGAGGAGAGGAGAGGAAAAACAGCGATATTGACTTCCTGGTGGAAATGGAAGCAAATCGAAGCATCCTTGACCGCGCAGGGCTTCAAGTTGAATTGCAAAAGCTCCTTCGCAAAAAGGTTGATGTTGTGACCGAGAGAAACCTCCGCGAGAGGATGAGAAACCAGGTCTTAAGCGAGGCCGTGCCGCTTTGAGAAGGGACGAAGAACGGCTGCACGATATACTCGAAGCAATCGAGGCTATCGAGACCTTCAGCGCCGGTGGTCAGAAAGAATTCGAAGCCAGCACTATCCTTCAAGAATGGGTGGCTTTTAAGCTTGTTGTCATCGGAGAAGCAGCAGCGCGATTGTCTCCGTCTATCCGCAAGCGCTGGAGCAAGATTCCCTGGGTCAACATCATTGCTATGCGTAACACTATCGTTCACGAATACTTCACACTTGACCACGTGGAATTGTGGCGGGCGGTGGTGAACGACATTGGGACGCTTAAGCGAAACATAATCGACATCTTAGATAACCTTGGAAAATCCAAATCATGACCCTGCGAGAGTTGCTGACCGAAAAGCGCGAAGAAATCCTCGCCATCGCCGCCCGACGCGGAGCTTCCAACGTCCGCATCTTCGGCTCGGTCGCGCGAGGAGAGGAGCGCCAGAACAGCGACATAGATTTTCTGGTGGACTTCGCACCGGAAACCAGCCTGTTGACCCACGCCGGTTTGGTAGTGGACCTCCAAAAACTCCTGGGTCGAAAAGTGGACGTCGTGCGAGCCAAATCGCTGAAACCGCGCCTAAAAGATAGCGTCCTGAGCGAGGCGGTGCCTTTATGAGAGCGCCCCGTGAGTGCCTCGAAGATGTTTTAAATGCCCTTGCGCAGATCGAGAAATACTCGTCTTTAGGCCGAGAAGCCTTCGATGAAGACGAGACAATTTAGGTCTGGATGGCGCATTACATCCAGATCATCGGTGAGGCCTGCTCCAAGCTGCCGAAGTCACTGCGCAATCGACATCCGGAAATACCTTGGGAAGACATCATCGCCATGCGCCACGTGCTCGTTCACGAGTACTTCGACATTGAATACGATGAGGTTTGGTTGGTGGTTCAATACGACTTGCCAAACCTGAAAAAACAAATCCCCGGCCTTTTAAATGAACTTTAATACATGACCGATATACCCAAAACCTACGACCCCCGGCAGGTCGAAGCCAAGTGGTACCAGTACTGGGCGCGCCACGACCTGTTCCGGGTGAATCCCGCTTCCGGGCGGAGGCCCTTCTGCATCATCATGCCTCCGCCCAACATCACCGGGCAGCTTCACATGGGGCACGCCCTGCAGGATTCCATCCAAGACATGCTCGTCCGCATGAAACGGATGCAGGGCTTCGAAGCCCATTGGCAGCCCGGCAAAGACCACGCCGGCATCGCCACCCAGAACGTGGTGGAAAAACAACTGGCCACGCAAGGCGTCACCCGCCAGTCCCTCGGACGAGAGAAGTTCATCGAGCGCGTCTGGGAGTGGAAAGAACGCTTCGGCAACCGCATCATCGAACAAAAGCGACTGCTCGGCGACTCGGCCGACTGGTCCCGCGAACGCTTCACCCTCGACGAAGGCCTGACCAAGGCCGTCGCGCTGGTGTTCAAGAAGCTCTACGACAAAGGATTGATTTATCGAGGCACCTACATCGTCAACTGGTGCCCCCGCTGCCACACCGCCATTTCCGACGAGGAAGTCGAGCACGAGGAGCATGACCACCACCTGTGGTATTTCAAGTACCCCTTAAAGGACAGCTCCGACTTCGTCAGCGTCGCCACCACCCGCCCGGAAACCATGCTGGGCGACACCGCCGTGGCGGTCAATCCCCGCGACGAGCGGTTCAAGAGTCTCGTCGGCAAGATGGTCATCTTGCCGCTGGTGGGGCGGGAAATCCCCCTCATCGCTGACGAATATGTGGATCCTTCTTTCGGCACCGGACAGGTGAAGGTTACACCCGCTCACGACCCCAACGACTTCGATATGGGCGTTCGCCACAACCTGCCGCAGGTGCTGGTCATCGACGAAGATGGACGCATGAACGAGAACGTCCCCGAACGTTTCCAGGGACTGGATCGCTTCGAGGCTCGCAAGGAGGTGCTTCAAGCCCTGGACGAGCTGGGGCTGCTGTTGAAGACCGAGGATTATAAGACCTCCATCGGCCATTGCCAGCGCTGCCACGCTGTCATCGAGCCCTACTTGTCGCTGCAATGGTTCGTGAAAATGAAGCCCCTTGCCGAACCGGCTGTCGAAGCCGTCCGCGACGGACGCATCACCTTTTACCCGTCACGCTGGGCAAAGGTTTATTTCGCCTGGATGGAGAACATCCGCGACTGGTGTATCTCGCGGCAGTTGTGGTGGGGGCATCGCATCCCAGTGTGGTACTGCAACGACTGTGGCGAGGTCATTGTCGAGATCGAGGAGCCGAACCGCTGTCCGAAATGCAAATCCACCGACCTGAGGCAGGACGAAGACGTCCTGGACACCTGGTTCAGCTCCTGGCTGTGGCCCTTCTCGTCGCTGGGCTGGCCCGAAGATTCAGCCGACGTCAATTTCTGGTATCCATCGGATGTGATGGTCACCGGCTACGACATCATCTTCTTCTGGGTGGCGCGGATGATAATCGCGGGGCTGGAATTTATGCAGGAAATCCCCTTCCGCGACGTCTATATAACCGGCATGATTCGGGACGAGCTGGGGCGGTGGATGTCCAAGTCGCTGGGCAACGGCATCGATCCTGCCGACATGGTCGAGCAGTATGGCGGGGATGCGGTCCGGTTCACCCTGCTCGCCCTGGCCAGCGAGGGTCAGGACATCAAGCTGGCGCCCAGCCGCTTCGAAGGCGGACGCAACTTCGCCAACAAGTTGTGGAACAGCTACCGCTTCCTGATGAGCCAGCTCGACAAGTTCAATCCGCCGCTGCGAATTGAACTTCCCTTCGATCTGACTGAAGACGACCCCCTGCCCGACCGCTGGATTGTCAGCCGCCTGCGGGCGGTGTCGGAGAAAGTGCATGAGAACGCCGCCCGCTACCGCGTGAATGACGTGATGACGGGCTTATACGACTTCGTGTGGCGGGAGTACTGCGACTGGTATCTGGAGCTGATCAAAGTTCGGCTGTCCCCGGAAGTGCCCGAGCAAGCACGTCGGAAAACCTTAGGACTGGCGGTGGCGGTGTTTGAAGCGGCCTTGCGCCTGCTGCATCCCGGCATCCCCTTCATCACTGAGGAGATCTGGCAGGGCTTGCATCCATACTTCGCCGGCGGATTCCTCAACCTGCGGACAAAGGCCGTGGAAGACGAAGCCTGCGAAGCTTTCGCTCCCACGGCTCTGAGCATTATGTTCCAACCATATCCTAAGCCTGATTCCTTTCCTGCCGACGCGGCCGCGGAAGCCGAGAT
>CAZCEM010000314.1:1917-3739 GCA_964497555.1 uncultured bacterium | reverse complement strand
CGTGAAGATAGATAAGAGCGTCTCTTTAGAGGGAGACGCGGTCGTTAGCGTTGAAATACCGGCGGAAGTCGCCGGCAAGGCGTGCCGCGATACACTGGAAGCCTTTCGGCGCAAAGCCAGCATCCCCGGCTTTCGTCCCGGCAAAGTTCCCCTGGGCCTTATCCGCCAGCGCTTCGGCCATGAACTCATGAGCGAGAAAGCCGAAGATATGGCGCGCGAAAAACTTTCGGAAGTCTTGAAAGAAGCGGAGCTGGAACCCGGCGGGCCGATAAACCTCAAATTGCTGGACTACGGCGAAGCCAAACCGCTGTCGTTTGAAATCCGGTTTCCTTTGAAACCGGTCGTGGAACTCGCTAAGTACGTCAACCTGAAGGTATTAGTCAACGAAGCGGAGGTAACCGAGAACGATATTGACCAAGAGTTGGAAGCGCAGCGGAGACGGTTCAAGGAACTGAAGGAAATCGACGAACCTGCTTCGATTGACGCTGAACTCCAACTTACAGTGAAAGAAGTCGATCCCTCCGGCTTGCCGCTGATCGGCTGCCAGGAGAGGAGCGTCAACTTCGAGTTCGGACTGGATACGTTGGGACTGGGCACCGATGAGCAATTGATGGGCATCAAATCCGGCGAAATGCGGATTATTCACACTCTAACCAGCCTTTTGGAGCCGGCAGCCACTCATTCAAGAATCCTCTCTCTTAATGATGTCTTGAACAACGATCCCCGCGAGGTTGAAAGATACTACTCGGTCAAAGCCGTCTCCGTAAAGGCGCCCACGCTGCCTGAGTTAAACGACGGCTTGGCGCCCAAGGTCGAAAAGGATTTAAAGAACCTCAAAGACCTGCGCAAATGGCTTCGGATCCAGTTGACGACGATGGTCTCCTTCAGCATGAGGCAGCAACTGCACGAAGGTTTGGTCTCCCGCTTGATTGAAGAGAATCCGTTCCCGGTGTCCAAGTCCCTCATCGACAATCTGCTGCGTCAAGCCGCCGAGGAGGATAATATCCCGGAGGATAAAATTGACCATTATGTCAAAACCCACCGGGATGAGCTGGAGCGCGAGTATCGCTGGGCGCTGCTGAGTCAAAAGATCGGCGAAATTGAGGGATTGGCGATAAACGATGAAGACCTTGAGATTGAACTATCTCAAATAGCCAAACAAACCAGTCGCCCGCTGAATGAGGTCAAACAATACTACAAAAAGAACGGTAATCAAAAACGACTCAAGAGACGACTGTTTGAGCGCAAGGTGCTGGAGTTCCTCGCCACCAACGCCGATGTGGACAAACGCTCCATGGACCTTGACGAATTCGCGGAATCCTCCGACGCTGAATACTGAACTCGCCGCGGATTAACGCACACCTACGAGGCATAACATGAATTTGGTACCAATAGTCATCGAACAGACCGGTCGAGGCGAGCGGGCGTTCGATATTTACTCCCGGCTGCTGAAGGAGCGCATCATCTTCGTCTCCGGTCCCATCGAGGATAATCTGGCGAGCCTGGTGATAGCCCAGCTCATCTTCCTGGAAGCCGACGACCCCGACAAGGACGTGAGTATGTACATCAACTCGCCTGGAGGCGTGGTGTCGTCCGGACTGGCGATTCTCGACACAATGCGCTACATCAAGCCCGACATTGCCACCATCGCCATCGGCAGCGCGGCGTCCATGGCAGCGGTGATGCTGGCGGCCGGCACGCCCGGCAAGCGGTCAGCGCTGCCTAACGCCAAAATCATCATCCACCAGCCGGCGGGCGGCGTGCAAGGGCAGGCTTCCGACATTGACATCCACGCCCGTGAAATCCTTAAAACCCGCGAAAA
>CAZCEM010000314.1:0-1907 GCA_964497555.1 uncultured bacterium | reverse complement strand
TGTCCGAACTGACCGGTCAGCCAATCGAGCGCATCGCGCAGGACAGCGACCGGGACTTCTTCATGACCGCGACAGAGGCGAAGGAATACGGCTTGATCGACAAGATTCTCCACCAGCGGGCGGAAGGCGCCAAGAACAAGGGCAAGAAAACCGAATAGCGAATGATGCGTCGAGAGCGAAAGAATTCCGGTGTTACACATCGTCAGCAGGCGCCCGCCGCGAGCAAGCCTTCTGACCGCTGTGTCTATTGCGGGCGGACCGGGGAGGATGCGGAGGAATTGTTCCCCACTGAAACGGGCTTCATCTGCGGCAAGTGCATCTACCGCATTGCTCAGCATATCAAGACCGACATTAAACAGAACCAGGCGGAAGGACGAGGGACGCTCCTGTCGGTCGCCCACGAAAGAAGTCCGACAACGACAGACAAAAATGGCTGTTGCGCTGGCATACAGAAGGAAAAACATCAGAAAAGATGACTTCGACCTTAGAATCTTCTATCGGAGCGAGCCTTAAATCCGCGCCGCCTCAGCGCTGCTCCTTCTGCGGAAGAGACGCCGTGCTGACGCAGGCGCTGGTCAAGGGTCCCGATGCAGTGGCGATATGCGACATCTGCACCGTGAACGCTTTGCAGATCGTCCGTAATACCTTCGCGGTCAAGCGCTCGAGAATGAGCGAGAGCATTCCCACCCCCCGCGAGATATTCAACGAACTCTCAGCTTACGTCATCGGACAGGAGGACGCCAAAAAACGCATCGCTGTCGCGGTCTATAACCACTACAAACGCATCACGACGCAGCGGGTGGACAGCGAGGTGGAGCTGGAGAAATCCAACATCCTGCTGATAGGCCCCACCGGCACCGGCAAGACGCTGCTGGCGCAAACCCTGGCGCGATTCCTGAAGGTGCCCTTCGCCATCGCCGACGCGACCACCCTGACCGAAGCCGGGTACGTGGGCGAAGACGTGGAGAATGTTCTGGTGCGGCTGTACCGCTCGGCCGACGGCGACGTGCCCCAAGCTGAGGTCGGCATCGTCTATATCGACGAAATTGACAAAATTGCCCGCAAGGACGCCTCGGCTTCCATCACCCGCGACGTCTCCGGCGAAGGCGTTCAGCAGGCCCTGCTGAAGATCCTCGAAGGCACCGACGCCCACATCCCTCCCGAAGGAGGCCGCAAACATCCGGAGCAGAAGCTGATCAAGATCAACACCCACAACATCCTGTTCATCTGCGGCGGCTCGTTCGAGGGCATCGACAACATCATCCAGAAGCGGCTGGGTCGCTCGGGGATGGGATTTGGTTCGGAGGTTCGCGGGCGGCGGCAGATGGGTTATTATGAGCTGTTGTCCAAAGTCGAACCTGACGACCTGCACCGCTTCGGCTTGATACCGGAGCTTATCGGGCGGCTGCCGGTGGTGACGCCCTTGAACCAGCTCAGCCGGGAAGCCCTGATGTCCATCCTCACCGAGCCTCGCAACGCCCTCGTGAAGCAGTACGCCAAGCTGCTGGAGTTCGAGGATGTGGAGTTGGAGGTTCAGGAGGAGGCTCTGGAAGCGGTGGTGGATCGGGCGTTAAAGCTCAGCACCGGCGCGCGGGGGCTGCGGACGGTTCTGGAAGCGGTGATGGGCGACCTGATGTTTGAACTGCCCGAAATGGCAGAGGCGCGGAAGGTTGTCATCACCAGGTCAGTAGTGGAGGGACTTGAGCCTCCCAAGGTCATCAAAGACAGCGCCGCCCGAAAGAGCGCCTGAGTGAAGAAAACTAAACGCTCCTCCCCTTGATTTGGGTACGGGAGGGATGTAAATTGGAGGCGGGGGGAACGACAGAAATTTCACAGCGGACTAACACTACTTCGTTAAGTAGGATCTGCTGAAAAACTCCCGATTTTTTTACTGTTTGCTGCTGTTT
>CAZCEM010000313.1:2665-3748 GCA_964497555.1 uncultured bacterium | reverse complement strand
TCTTCACCTGCCCTTCGGTCTCGCCCATGCTGAGCGCCCGTCCGTTGGCGCGGAAGAAGAACTTGCCCGTCTTGTATTCGCGCCCCTGAGCCTGAAGCTGCTCCTCGTTGAAGCCCACGACCGCCAGTTCGGGATGGGTATAGACCACGCTGGGGATGGCGTTGTAGTTCACGTGCCCCGGCTTGCCCGCCGCGATTTCGGCCACCGCCAGGCCTTCCTCTTCGGCTTTATGCGCCAGCATCGGCCCCCGCACCAGATCGCCGATGGCGAAAACGTCCGGCAGGTTGGTGCGCCATTGCTCGTCGATGACAACCATGCCATTCTTCTCCATCGCCACGTCCGCTTCCTCCAGCCCACAACCGCGCGAGTTGGGCTGGCGTCCTACCGAAACCAGCACCTTGTCGCCGATTAGCTGCTGTTTAGCGCTGTATATGTCTTCGAAGGACAGCGTAACCTTGCCGTCCGCGACCTCCGCTCCGGTCACCTTGGCTTCGAGGTGGAATGCCATCCCCTGCGCCTTCAAGGCTCGCTGCAGGAACACAGCCATCTGCTTGTCCGCGAAGGGCGTGATTTGCGGCAGCATCTCCACCACTGTGACCTTTGCACCCAGCCGCATCCAGACGCTGCCCAGTTCCAGACCGATCGCTCCCGCGCCGACCACCAGCAGATGCTCCGGCACCGCGTCGAACGACAGCGCGTCGGTGGAATGGACAATGTGCTTTCCGTCGAAGGGCATGAAGGGCAGTTCCATCGGCACGCTGCCCATTGCCAGCACGATGTTTGCGGCTTCGACAGTCTCGGTTTTATCATCGGAGGTCACCTCGATGCGGCCGGAACCCAGCAGCTTGCCGAATCCGCGCAAGATGGTGACCTTGTTCTTCTTCATCAGCATGGCGACCCCGTCGGTGAGGGTCTTAACCACCTTCTCCTTGCGCGCCATCATGGTCGGTAGGTCGAGGCTCAGTCCCACGGCGTCGATGCCATGTTCAGCGAACTTATCCCGCGCGAAGGCGTAGTGTTCGCTGGACTCCAGCAGGGCTTTGGAGGGGATGCAGCCGACGTTCAGGCAGGTGCCTCCTAGGG
>CAZCEM010000313.1:0-2655 GCA_964497555.1 uncultured bacterium | reverse complement strand
CGGATGGCGGACACGTAGCCGCCGGGACCGGCGCCGATGACAGCGAAGTCGTAAGTTGACATATCTATCCCTTAATGCAGAATGCAGAATGCAGAATGCGCCAAGGCGCATCATGCCAGCGAAAGTTGGCATCCAGTCCTTGTTCTTATTGCAGGACAAGTGTCTCGCTTGATGTCCCCTCACGTCGTACCGGCGAAAGCCGGTACCCAGACTGAGAGTTTATTCTTGTTATTATCAACAACTCAAACTTTCATTCTGGGCACCAGCTTTCACCGGAGTGACGTGAAGGACCCACCGAAGCATCGAGATACTCCCGCCGAATAGAGCACCTCATCCTACGCCTTCTGATATCTTGTCTATTCCTCTTCGATCTCAACAGTAATCTTGACAGAGGCGCTAAGGGAAATATCCTGCGGGAAAAGAGTGACTCCACCTCCCGCGTTTTCAGACTGAATTGTCGGCGACACGGAAGCGTTAAATGGATTCGGAGAGTAATACGATCCCCGCGGCGAAGAGACCTCCTCGATGGATAGAACCTTCCCCAGCGGGACGTTCAAGGCGCCGGCCAGCACTTCTGCCTTTTCGCGGGCTTTGGTCGCGGCCTGTGCCAGCACGTCCAACTTATATTGCTCGTAGTTCCGGAGCGTGAAGTTGATGCCCGACAAGTACTCCGGCTGCTGCGCGCTGACCGCCACCAGCGCCGGCTCCAACAGCTCTAGGCTGTCTATCTCCACCGCTGCGGTAATATTGGCGCGGTAGTCCTGCTTCGACGAGAAGAACGCGCGATTGTCGTAGTTCTCCCCGCTGTAGAAATATGACAGCCGTAGGTTATCCTTGGGCAGTCCTATGTCGTACAGCGTGGCTGCAATCAAATCGACCTGCTTCCGCGCGCGGGCAAAGGCTTGATTCAGGCTGGCGCCCACACCAACCGCCGTGAAGGTGAACGAGGCGTGATCAGCCGGGACTCGCATCTCCACTGAGCCGGTCACCACCAGACGATTCTGATCGACGCCTTCCTGCGCCCCTGCTAGTCCCACCGCCAGCAGGACAGTCAACAGGGAAAGAAGACTCGTTCGCATGGGTAACTCCATTTATGTTTGTTCATTCTTGGGAAGATCGGACTATTCCGTTTGCCTTAACCGGACGGGATGCCCACATTGCCCGCGACCGTCTAAGGTTATCAACTCCACTGACTTCTGCCAATTTAACTCCTAATCTTTTTAATATGTCCCATTTTCCCCACCAAATGCAAGCCCTTGGACAGTCTCTTTCACCTCACCGACTCTCTCTTCAAAATCCAATCCCCCACTCTCCCACCATAATCAGCCAATAAATATCGACCTCCTACGTATCACAGGAGAAGTGTCAGTTCCATTCACTTTGATAAAAGGAATACGTCATGTCCCCCTTTCCGCCTTCCTTTGGGTTAGCCCCCGAAGGCCACCCCATCCACACCCTAATGGCGGAACACCGCCGGGTGTTGGAATTCGCCGCTGGTCTGGCTGAAACCGCTGTTCAAATTGAACAAAGCCCGGCGGACGCAGATCCTGCCGCCTTCGAAGCCCGGCTGGATCACTACATCAAGCACCTCCAGTCCGCCCAGAAGCACTACCTGCGAGAAGAGAACGCGCTGTTCCCCCTGCTGGAAAAGCGCGGCATCACCGGCCCACCGGCACAAATGTGGGCTGAGCATGACAAAATCCGCGCACTGGAGAAGGAGATCTTCGCCTGGCTCGAGACCTTCAAGGAGCGGGAATTCCGCGCCTTTGGTTCCCGGCTGCGCGCTCTTGCCGACCAGCTTCATCAGCTCCTAACCATGCACTATCATAAGGAGGACACCATCCTCTTCCCCCTGGCGATGAAGGCGCTGACGCCTCAGCAATGGGAGGAGGTCAACCAGCAGTTCGCCGGGATTGGATACTGCTGCTTCACGCCCAAGTCGGCCGCCGAACCGGAGAAGCTGACGCTGAAAGCCCCGGAATTGCCACCCACTTCGGCTTCTGATGGCTTCATCGACCTCGGTTCGGGCAAACTGACTGTCCTGCAGTTGAAGACCATGCTGAACCACCTGCCCGTCGAGATTACCTTCGTCAACAAGGATGACCTTTTCAGCTACTTCAACAAGACAGCCCAGCCGATCTTTGTGCGCACTAACGCGGCGCTGGGTCTCCAAGTTCAGCGCTGCCATCCTCAGAAGAGCGTTCACCTTGTGAACCAGATACTGGCGGACTTCAAGTCCGGCGCTAAGGATATGGTCGATTTCTGGATCCATCTGGGCGCGAAGTACGTCTATATCCGCTACTTCGCCCTGCGTGACGAGAGCGGCGAGTACATCGGCTGTATGGAGGTCACCCAGGACCTCAAGGGCTTGCAGGAAATCAAGGGGGAGAAAAGGCTGATGGGATATTAATGGGGGCCGAAAATACTTGACACCCGTTGTCATTTCCCAGAAAATAGCCCAAAACTCCTGGAGGGCGGACTTTCAGTCCGCCCTGCGCGGGCACGGAGTCCCGCGCTACCGACCGCCCGTTCAAGCTTTACGCCGCATCAACCGCTTCGAACGAGCTGGATCATGAAACTTCCGCAATTGATACTTTTCATTATAATCGCCTCTTAGCTCAGTATCTAAGTTCAGTGGATTTGAATCGTAATCAA
>CAZCEM010000312.1:0-3750 GCA_964497555.1 uncultured bacterium | reverse complement strand
CATGTTCCGTGGTGGGGAAGCCACCATGACAATTCCCGCGAAAGCGGGAATCCAGTCTTAAGGCACTTCTGGATTCCAGCTTTCGCTGGAATGATGAGTGGAAAGGCGCTCGTGTGATTATGTGAAATGACAAGATTCAAATGCGCTGCGTATTAGTAGTGATATGACCTGTTAAAATGTTCTGAGTAATCAAGGAAATCAGCCCGCTCAATTTCCAATTACAAACTCTCAATCCGGTACTCCCGCATCCGGAACCAATGCTCTGTATCATTCGGTCTGTACCAGTGGCTGAGGATCCATCCAACGCCCGGCTTCAGCCACATCCCCTCGTCCTCGGCGTTGCCCTTATATTGGTAGTGGATGCAGCCTTCAAAGGCGCCGTTCGGCACCTCGACCGTCTCGTCCGCGGCTCGCGTCAGCATGGTATCGCCGCGCCCGTTGATCCACATTTCCCCCGGCGATGTCGGGTATTTGAAGAACAATCCCGGCGTCGTATCGCCGTGAAGCACATACAGCCACCACACACCGTCGTCCGCTGTTCGGTAGTAGTTATGCGACGACCAGCCATGCAGCGACTCCCGTATCTCCCGCCAGCTTTCGCCGCCCCAGTCAAGCCGCGGCCCGATGATCATGCTGTCCGTCGAGCTATCGACCAGCGCCCCCGCTTGGTAATGCAAAAAATCGTGCACCCAGTAATTGCCCGAATCCAGCGGCAGAGCCGATAGAAGCGACGTGGGGCTTGGGCTGACGGGATCGTCAGTGCAACTAACAAGCACCAGGGTTAAGACCAGCAGGCTGGTGATTGACAGCCAGTTTTTCACAAAGGGCACCGGATATGGACGAAATGGACTATATGGACCAAGTGGACGTAGTTCCACTGAGCAATGTCCACTGAGCACTGTGCACTGTGAACTGTGAACTCAGTTACCACTTCATTAAATTCACCTTATCGATATCGACGCTCTCCTTCCGCCGGAAGATGGTGACCATGATCGCCAGCCCCACGGCGACTTCCGCCGCAGCCACCGCCATCACGAAGAATACAAACACCTGCCCGTCGATGCTCGGCAGAAAGCGTGAGAACGCCACGAACGACAAGTTGACCGCGTTCAGCATCAGTTCAATCGACATGAAGATAATCAGCGCGTTACGGCGAGTCAAGACCCCCGCCACGCCGATGACGAACAACAGCGCCGACAGCGCCAGATACCATTCGAGTCCTACGGTCATTTGGCTTCTCCTTCGCGATTGTTTTCCGGGGGTTCGCGCTTCACCAGGGCAACCACGCCGATGATAGCGCCCAGCAGCAGCACCGACGCTACTTCAAACGGCAGCACAAAGCGGCTGAACAGCGCTTCGCCCACCCCAGCAGTCGAGCCCATTTCGGAGGTGAGGGCTGACGTCTGACCCCGCGGCTGGCGGAACAGGTCCGTCAGCACGACCAGCACCAGCGCCGCTGCGCCATAGCCCAGCCAGCGGCGGGCGGCGGCTTTGAATTCCCAGTGCGCCGACTGACCGGTGTTCAGCATCATCACCACGAAGATGAACAGCACCATGATGGCGCCGGCATAGACGATGACCTGCATAGCCGCGAGGAAAGTCGCGCCCAGCATGACGTACAGCATCGCCAGGCAGAAGAAGGTCAGCACCAGGTACATCACCGACGAGATCGGCTGCTTCCGAGTGATGACCAGCAGCGCTGACCCCAGGGTCACCAGCGCTGTAAGGATGAAAAGGATGGCTTCCATGAAAACCGGGTATTTAAGTTCAAAAGTTGAAAGTTTGAAAGTTTGAAAGTTTTAATGTGTTAAACCACACGGTCAAGCGGGACGCTTAACCTACGCGAAAGTGGTCGGGCTCAGAGGCTCGACCTACATGATGGATTCCAGCTTTCGCTGGAATGATGCGCCGGCGGCGCATTTTGCATTTTGCATTCTGCATTTTGAATTCTGCATTCTGCATTTTGCATTCTACTTTCTGCATTCTGCATTTTGAATTCTGTATTCTGCATTTTGCATTCTACATTCTGCATTTTTCCAGTTCCCTCCGAAACGCCCCCAAATCTTGAAACCGCCGATAGACCGAGGCGAAGCGGATGTAGGCGACCTCGTCGAGGACGCGCAGGCGGTCCATGACCAGCTCGCCGATGCGCTCGGAATCGACTACCGGCTGCCCCAGCGCCGCGCAGGCGTCTTCGATCTCGCTGGTGAGGCTCTCGATTGTCTCCTCGTCGAAGGGGCGTTTGACCAGCGCCAGCCGCAAGCCGCGCTTGAGCTTGGCGCGGTCGAAGTCCTCGGTGCGGCCGTCGCGTTTGCGAACCCGCACACGGTCTTCTTCAACGTACTCGTAGGTCGTGAAGCGCCGCCCGCAGCCATCGCACTGCCTCCGGCGGCGGATGGCCATGCCGTTCTGCTTGGAGCGCGAATCGACGACCTTCACTTCATCGTTGCCGCAGTAGGGGCATTTCATGGGTTGGGACCTTTCATTCATTGCCATTCCCGCGGAAGAGTTTGTCTAATAATGGCTTTCCGGTCTCAAATCACGTCGCTCCGGCGAAAGCCGGAGTCCAGACTAAAAGTTTAACTCATGTCAATACTTGGAGATAAAACTCTCAATCTGGTTACCGGCTTTCGCCGGTACGACGTGTTCGGAGCGTTTTCCTCATTATTAGACAGACTTGGAAGCTGGAATCCGCGTTCATTATTGTAATTGATTGTTTGTAATAAATTAAACTCTCATTCTGGAGTCCCACTTTCGCGAAAATGACAGCCCGACTTCATTTCCGAACAACAGTCTCAATTCCAAGCCAGGATATCTTCAATCACAGTTTTCAGCGTCGGCAAGTCATTCCGAGTGACTCCCCAAACAATCTCATAATCAACTTCCAGATAGTCGTGAATAAGGCGGTCGCGCATGCCCGCTATTCGTTTCCAGGCTATCTCCGGATGACGGGCGCGGGTCTCGTCTGACAGGTGTTTTACGGCTTCGCCGATGTTCTCAAGACGCTTGACTACGGCGTCCTGCCAGTGAGTGTTCTCCCTGAAGACGTCAAATCCCATCGAAGTATAGGTTTCTATCTTGGCGATGGAGTCCAGAATGCTGTTCAGGAAAGCTGTCTCACGATTCATAGCGGCACTGCCTCCTTGAGCACTTCATCCCGAAAGTACCGACTCAATGACCGAATAGTATGTACATCCACTCGCCGTCCCAGTAACTCTTCCACATCCTGTTGGAAGCCGATCAAATCGAGCAGAGTCCGCCCCACCTCAAGGTCTATTAAAAGGTCGAGGTCGCTGTCCGGTCGGTCATCGCCTCTCGCGGTGGAGCCGAAGACGCGGATATTTCTCGCGCCGTGCCGCTCAGCCAGGGAGCGGATCTGGGCGCGTGGAAGCGGAGACATGGGCGTATTCCTCTAATTCAAACAAACCGACAGCGGCTGTTGTTCCTTCAAGGCGCTGACTTTCAGTATTGAAAAGCCGATGACGTTGCCTTGGAGGTCAACCTTTTCCATGACGGCATCGTGGGTGGTTTCGCGGAAGAAACCTTCTCGCTTATCGAAGAGGACTTCCAGGAAGTCGCCTTCGGAGTCGAACCAGACGGTTATGTTTTTTTGATATGCCAATCGGTAACATCCTGTTAGGTTTCTCAATCCCGGACAAGGAATCTTGTACACAAACCGGCCCGTGGCAGATGTTCGGGTCGCTGGAGTTGTATTTTTGCCAGGTCATGGGTTCGTCCTATAATTTCGTA
>CAZCEM010000311.1:0-3752 GCA_964497555.1 uncultured bacterium | reverse complement strand
GTGGATAGGCACTGAATCGGGACGGCGAGGTATCATGCTTGGATCCATCGCAGGCGGCTTAATGCCGGGGGGACCCTATGTATGTCTGCCCATCGCGGCGTCCATCATGAACGCCGGCGCGGGCATCGGCACCATGGTAGCGCTGCTGACAGGCTGATCGCTGTGGGCGGTCAGTCGGCTGCCGCTGGAGGTGGGGATTATGGGCTGGCGGTTCACGGTCATTCGCTTCACTTGCACACTGTTTTTTCCACCGCTGGCAGGCTTCATCGCGCAGATGTTTTTCGCGGGGAAAGTATAAGTCCTGCGTCATTGCGAGCGAAGCGAAGCAATCTCCCGTCTTTGCAACCCTTGCGAAAGCGGAGGAAAGCAATCTCATTGAGATTGCTTCATCAACCTTCGGTTGATTCGCAAAGACGAGTTTTTCACAGCAACAACCTCGTAAGACAATTCTGCATTCTGCATTTAAAATGTCCAATGATTTCCTTTTAATCGCCCATCGAGGCGGGCTGTTCCACAAGCCGGAGAATTCCTGCGCCGCTTTCCAATTCTGCGTCGATAACGGCGTCGAATGGGTGGAATGTGACGTAAGACTTACCAGTGACGGCTGCCCGGTGGTGGTGCACGACGACCGCGTGCCTCTCAACGGCGAGAAGGTGGCGGTCCGGGATTTGACCTTTGCGGAACTCGAAAGTTACAAATTCGGCGAAGGCGAGCGCGTGCCCTTGCTCGCCGATGTTTTGAAAGAGTTCGGCGCCAGCCTGCGCTTCAACCTCGAAATCAAGGAACTCGACGCAGCCCGCCGAATAATGGCGTTGATTCAAGAGCTTGGGCTGGAATCCCGCGTGATTATCACGTCTTTCCTGCCGGATGTATTGGAAGAGTGCCACGTTCTGAATCCGACCGTCGAGCGAGGGCTGCTCATCGACCGGCTGGCGGGGCGGCTGTCGGGGCGTCAGAACGTAATTCAGGGCGCTATACTCTTGGGCTGCCGGTATCTAATGCTGCATTTCCATCGCGTGAATCCGGACCTGACGCAGGAGGCTCACCGGGAAGGGTTGCTGGTCATCCCCTGGACGGTGAACCTCCGCGCTGACATCGATAGGATGCGGCGCTGCGGAGTTGACGGACTGATCACTGACAAACCGCTGTATGTTCGCGCTAAGCTGGCGGGGCTAAAAGCCCAATGATCCATTGGAGCGAAACTTTTCAGTCAGCCCCTCGCGTCCATAAAGTCCACAACGCCCATAATAATCCTAGTGTTATGTCAAACGTGATATGACGTTGCGACGCATAATTGCGAGCCTGCCGAAGGCAGGCGAAGCAATCTCATGCCAAAACATTATCACGAGATTGCTTCTTCAGTTTTCAGTTGATTCGCAAAGACCCAATCCACCACTACGCACATTGATGCGACAGGCGTCGCGTGACATGACACTAATCTCATAATGAGCCTGTCTTGATCCCTTCTGATTCAGTCCGCTCCGTCCGGGTCGGACCCATCACCAT
Organism: uncultured bacterium; assembly: GCA_964497555.1. Taxonomy (GTDB): domain Bacteria; phylum Electryoneota; class AABM5-125-24; order Hatepunaeales; family Hatepunaeaceae; genus CAZCEM01. The sequence continues at coordinate 2,246 of CAZCEM010000311.1, read as the reverse complement.
CGGCGGCGGCGCGCCGGTGTCGGTGCAGTCTATGTGCTCGACCGACACCCGCGACGTGAAAGCCACCCTGGGGCAGATTCACCGGCTGGTCGAAGCGGGCTGCGAAATCGTCCGGATCGCCGTGCCCGACGAGAAAGCCTCTGCCGCGCTGAAGGACATAGTTGCTGAGGCGGGCATACCCATTGTGGCAGATATTCATTTCCACTATCGGCGGGCATTGGAAGCCATCGCCGCGGGTGTCGCCAAGGTGCGCATCAATCCCGGCAACATCGGCTCACCTGACCGGGTGAAAGCCGTGGCCGAAGCCGCCGGCGCCGCCGGCATCCCCATCCGAGTGGGTGTGAACTCTGGATCCATGCCCTCAGACATCCTCGAGCGCGACGGCTTCCGCGTTACTCCGGAAGGTCTGGTCGAAGCCGCCCTGCGCGAGGTCGAGCTGCTGAAGCAGTTCGACTTCCGCGACGTGGTGGTCGCCATGAAAACCAGCGACGTCCGAACCATGCTCGAAGCCAACCGGCTGTTCCGCCGTCAGAGCGACATCCCGCTGCATCTAGGCGTCACCGAAGCTGGACTGCCCGGCTACGGCACCGTCAAGTCCGCCATCGGCATCGGAGCGCTGCTCGCTGAAGGCATCGGCGAAACCATCCGGGTCTCATTGACGGCGGATCCGGTGGATGAGATTGAAGTATGCTGGTGGATACTGGAAGCCTCCGGCACGCGGCGGCGCGGACCCGAACTGCTGGCGTGCCCTACTTGCGGGCGGCTGGAAATTGACCTTTTCAGCTTGACGGAGAAGGTCCGCCAGCGGCTGACTTCAGTGAAGCTGCCGATCAAGGTGGCAGTGATGGGCTGCGTGGTTAACGGCCCCGGCGAAGCCCGCGACGCCGACTTGGCGCTGGTGGGCGGCAAAGGACGAGGCTTGGTGTTGAGGCGGGGCAAGCTCGTCCACTCCGTCGCCGAAGAACAGATGCTGACAGCATTCGAACGTGAACTAAAGGCGCTGATTGATGAAATTCGAACCAGCACTGACAAACTATAATTCAAACTACCGCCGTTATGTCGTCCATCATGTCCCTAAGGTCCATCACAGCTCCACACCAAAGAAGATGACCGAAGCCAATCTCAGAAACATCACCGCCTCAGAGGAAACCACCTCCTCGGCGGACAACCGCATCCGCATCATCCTCGACCCCCAAGCCGGCATCTGCGGTGGTGTTCGGCGCGCCATCCGCTTCGCTGAGAAGGAACTCAAGCGCGAGAGTAACCGTCAGGTCTATGTGCTGGGCGATATAATCCACAACGAGCGGGAGGTCGAGCGGCTCGAAGCCGCCGGGCTGAAGACACTGCACGTCGATGAGCTGGAGCAGTGGGCGGAAGACGAAAAGGCGGGTGATCCGCGAGATGTGGTGCTGGTGCGGGCGCACGGCGAGCCTCCCGAGACCTTCGACCAGTTGAAGCGGCTTAACGTTCGCACCGTCAACGGCACCTGCCCCGTCGTAACACGATCGCAGGAATTGGCGCAGGAATATCACCAGAAAGGATACCAGATAGCCATCGTCGGCAAGCACAAGCACCCGGAGATTGTCAGCATCATCGGCCATACTCAGAACCACGGCATAATTATCCAGTTCGACGAGGACACAGAAAAGCTCAATCCCGACCGACCCACGCTAGTCATGGCGCAGACCACCATCGATCCCAAGCAGTTCGGGGTCATGGTAGCCAAGATTCTCCAGCGAGTCAAGGAGGTCGAGGTTTCGGAAACCATCTGCAAGTTTGTCATCCGACGTCATCTGAATCTGCCGCGCTTCGCCCGCAACGCGGATGTAATCCTGGTAGTCGGAGGGCATAAATCCTCCAATACAAAGATGCTGCACGCCACCTGCAAGGCTATCAACCCGCGCTGTTATCACGTGGTGGACGTCAAGGAGATAGACCGCGCCTGGTTCGACGGCGCACGCGCCATCGGCGTTACTGGCTCGGCTTCGACGCCGTCCTGGCTGCTGGAGGAGTTCGTTAAGGCTTTAGAGAAATGGATTGAGGCGGGCTGGCCAAGGGTGGAGGCGTTAAATTAAGTTTCCCTCGAGCATGTCACCCATACTGCCCCTACCATCCATCTCGTCCATTATGTCCATCAACATCGAATCGGTCTGTATCTATTTTCAAAGAAAAAGAAATCCTCTTTGAAAAGAATTTAGAAATCAGAAAAAGTTTATTAAATTTCTTAGTTTATGATACTTTTAAAT
>CAZCEM010000310.1:0-3752 GCA_964497555.1 uncultured bacterium | reverse complement strand
AGACGCGCTGGAAGATGAACCACGAATTGAAAAGGAATCCATCAGCATTACGCCGTTGGTATTCACACCGGAAGAAAAGCGGTTTGAGATTCGGTTTACACAAGGAGAGAGTGCAGTGCCCGTTACCATAGTCTGGAGTATTCCATGATTCGCTCATTCTCCGATGTTCTCGACTGCATGATTTCGGAATTAACCCTCCACACTCACTTCACAAATCTCAATCCCTCGGCCACCATTCGGGGCTTGCTGGAGGTGATTGCCAAGGTGGTGGCTGATCTTTATGCGCTGGTGAAAACGGTGACTTCGCAATCCTTCGTCCAGACCGCCACCGGCGTCTGGCTGGATTTGAAGGTGCGGGAGATGGGGATCGTCCGCCATCCGGCGGTCAAGGCAAGGGTTCAGTTGACCTTCAGTCGTTCGACCCCGGCTGATAAAAATATTAGCATCCCCGCAGGCAGCATCTGCAAATCGGTCAAGGATGCCAGCGGGAAGGATTATCGTTTCATCACGGTGGAGGAAGCGGTGCTGGAAGAAGGATCGACTGATGTAGCCGTCGAAGCTGAAGCGGAATCCGCGGGCGCCGCTTGGAACGTCGGCGAAGGCGCTATCACCCGCCTAATCACCCGGATGGCTGGCATTGAATCGGTCAGCAACAAATCCGGCTTTCTGCTGCGCGAGGGCAGCGATCCGGAATCCGATGAGCAACTCCGCATCCGGGCTATTACCGCCTGGGAGAGATTGGGATTGGGCGGCACAAGGGAGGCTTACCGCAACTGGGCGCTGTCGGTGCCGGGGGTGACCGCAGCTTCGGTGCTGGATGATTTTCCCTTCGGGCCAGGCACGGTGGGGGTGGTGATCTTAGGCGCGAACGGAACGTCGACGCCGGCGCTGCTGAACGAAGTCCTCCTCTATATAAAGGAGCGGAAACCGCTGACCGCTGATGTGAGAGTGCTGGCACCGCGTATCGTGGAGCAGGAGATTCGCATGGAAATCACCCGTTTTGCGGACACGGATCCAATGCAGATTGAGTCCGACGTCAAGTCGGTCATTCAGTCCTTCTCCCGACGGTTGCAACTGGGAGAAGGTTTAATTCAAGCGCGGCTGGTTGGCGCAGTGATGGAGGTGGCGGGGATTTACAACATTAGAGTTTTAACGCCCGTGCATGATGTGGCGGTGGGGGTGGATAGTTTCCTACAGATCGGAAGTGTGAACATCACCCAACGCATCAAGGGACGCACTTATCAGGACAGCGGCATCACCGGCTCTGGCGGCAGCGAGACCGCCACCGCGGCGCAGATTCCGGGCGTGGATAAGGAGAGCTTCGGTCTTGAGTAAGACTTCAGCGGAATTAATGTGGTGGCTGCTGCCAGCCGTGCGGAAGCTAAAACCACCCTCACAGTCGCGGCTGTACGGTCTGCTGCAGGCGGTGGGAGCGGTGTTGGATGAATTGCGCGTCGAGATAAACAGGTTGCGGCTGGTTCGGTTTGCGGCGATTGCTGATACCGCTGACAGTTATTACCCCAGTACCGACCGCAGCCAGGACCTGGACCGCCACGCAGGGGATCGGGGTTTGCGCCGTCGAGCGGATGAATCCGACGCCGAGCTTCTGGAAAGAATCCTCACCCTTCCTTACCGGAATCGATTCCTGGGCACCAAAGCCGGTATGAAATACCTGATAGAAGACATCCAGCATCTGCGCTGCGAGCAGATCGTCGAGTACTATGCCGACGACCAGGCATGGATCATCCTGTCGGAGGCGGATCAGCAGTATGAGGTAGAGACCAACCTAAGCCATGTATTCAGCGAAAATGACACTTCAGAAAACACAACCTTACGCAGCACTCGAATGTATTCGCAGACCGATCTGACCCAGGCCTTTCACTTCTGGATATTAGTTTCCAATCCCAGCGGCGTCGAGTACGATTCCGAAGTGGTCCGGGGAGCCATCAATGCCGCCAAACCCGCGCACACTCGCGCGGTGGTGTATTTCCAGGGATAGACATGCAGCGTTTACAATACTTTTCCGGGATGAAGCCCACCCTCGAAGACCTGCAGTTCGAGCAGACGGGCAAGGAATCCGCGGTCCTGGACCGGCAGCGTGAAATGTTTTCGGACGGTGTAGTCACCGGCTTGGAATTGGTGACAATCGGAGGCGCATACACTTTGCTTCCGGGCGTGGCTTATCTCAGCGGCGAGCGTGTCTGTTTGACGACTTCCATCGAGATCCCAACGCCGGACGAACGGCCCGTTTATCTGTTTGTTCGACATCAGACTTACAGTTTTCACACGGTTTCACACTTTGCGACCGGCGAAGAACACCAGATCTTCCAGTCCGACAGTTTTGAAACAGTCTGGAAATCGTCACCCTCACCAACTGCCGGTGAACTGATGTTGGCGGAGATCACCGACGAAGGCATTCTCGACCGACGCAACTTTCTCCGCCTGGCGGTGGACGACCGGCTGCACGTCCCCAACGCCGACCTGGGCACCACCGCGGCGGAGTTTCGGGTCGGGATCGGCGATCCCCAGCATCCCTACGGCCTGCGGGTATTGACCGAGAGCCCCGTACCCCCGCCGCCGCTCAACCTGCGCATCACCGCCATTCGCGCGGATTTAGGCAGCGTGGGCGAAGCGCAGCATCAGCAGTTGAACCTGTCTCGTCAAGCACGGCGGTCGTCGGGTTATGCGCAGGTGCAGTTCGCGTGGGGATTTCAGAATCTGGTGGGGGAATCGGTGGCGGCGGAGACTTTCCGCCTGGACTCGGCTGAGTACCAATTCGAGCGCGACGCGCTGAAAGGATACTATCTGACCTTCGCCTCGGGCGAGGAGTATTACATCGTCGGCAACAGCCTCAGCGAGGGAGGCGCCACGCTGATTACGGTAACCGGCAACCTCCACGGTCTGTCGGGCTATCAGCAGCCGGCGGTTATCCATCCTGGCGCGACGGAATATAGGTTCACGGCTTTCCCGGTTATGGTGTCCGATAACACCACCATTATAACGGATCCATTGCAGTCAGCGCCCGCCTTGGCGACTCTGCCGGTGGTGGTTGAAGAGCGGGTCGAAGGCTTCACTCGGCACTCCGCCTCGCCAGTTGCTTCCAACTGCAGTATGAGGCTTCGGTTGGGACAGCATTACGTCTTCCAAGCGCAGACAGTTCGCGGCACGGCGGTTTCGCCACCGCGGACGCTTGGCGCGGGCAGCTACCACTGGCAGGGGCGAGACATCGCCTATGGCTGCCCCTTTCTGGTGGCTCTGCCAAGTTTAGGCGCGGGATCCCTGCGTCTGACCGCCCTGCCCAACGGCGCCGGCTTTACGGCTGAGCTGCGGGGCTGGGAGGAAGCGGACCTTTTAGAATACGGCTGGGCGTTGGAGAGTGGTGATGAGGTGACGACCATCGACTTCGAATCCCCCGCCCATCATCCGGGACTGACGGATTCCGTATCAATACGGGTGGTGGTGGCTGATGACCTGTTAGAGCAGCTTGCCACACCCGCATACACGCAGTTGCTGAACCTCAGCGGCGGATTGGATACATCAGCGCGGCTTTCACCACAGCGCCGCCGCTACCGGTTCGCGGCCCGGCCGCTGATCGGCGGTCAGGTGGTGGGGGAAACAGTCTTGGCGCGGATCACCCTGACCAGCGATCCATATTCGGGGCAAGCGGCGGTGGTGAACGCCGTTCAAGCCCTGACCCGCAATCTGGATTTGCTGAACAAGTCGGTGCGCAATCTGGACGCCATTCGCAGCGC
>CAZCEM010000309.1:0-3753 GCA_964497555.1 uncultured bacterium | reverse complement strand
ACCAAACCAGACGTTACAGCGTCTATGCGCAAGTATATAAGACGCTGTGTATAGTTTGATGAATCAAATTGGGGCTTTCGGGATTTTCAAGTTCATATACAAATAAACGCGTTCCGGGAATTGCTTCGGTTGCAAAGAGGTGATTATCTCTAATCATTATGCGCATCAGATGTGGGGATCCTCTATCGAACGATGAAATCAATTCTGGATGAGATGGATTCATTAAAGAAATAACTCCAACGCCATGCCCCTCATAAGCGATGTAAAGAAAATTATCATACGCAACCGGGACACTGATTTTCCGATCCAGTAAGATTCGTCCTAGTAACCCGGGCACATTTGGAGTTGATATCGAATAGATACTAATCGTCCAAGTAGTATAAGTTGGATCAACTGAATTAACAATTAACAATGAATCCACTATTATTATGCTATAGGCGCCCTGCAAATGTGCATGATGAATGTAAGCAGGATTGCTAGCGCTGCTAAGATCGTACACATCGATTCCGTCCTTCGTAGCAATATACCCAGTCGTTTCAAATATTGAAACATCAGTATTAATTCCTGACACCAACTCCTCATGGACTAGATCAAAGGCGCTGGTATTTGAAATAGACATTATTGTTGCAAATAAAGCAATAGTAAAACACACTGTGCGATATGACGGCATTCTGAAAACAAATAGTCCTACCAAAGCGGGAATACAACTGGAAGGAGAGTTGCAAGTCTCATTATGTGAAAATTGCTGGTTCGTAGAAGGTAACATTCGCTGTAACCCACGCGAAAGCGTACTCATGTTGTGTTTGGTTTTGGTTTTCAAATTGCTGGCATTTACCGCGCAATTATTCAACAATTCGAACGCCGAATTCTTCCTATCTCTATTCTTAATCAAGAGTTACCTCCTGCTCCCAATTCTCGGAATCGTATCGCTTGATGATCTTTCGGAGGGCGGCAATGAACTCATCCTCGTCCTTGAAGACGAAGGTGACCTCATCCTTATAGACCCGTTTGGCCGGCAGGCCGGCAAATATATCCTTAAACGCCGGATGCGCCGCCCGCTTCTCATACTTCTTGCGGCGCTTCTGCTCGGTCGCCCGCTGAACTCGTGCCTGCAAATCTTCAAAGTCCAACCGATCTGCCTTCGAAGCCAGTCTCTCGCGACGCTTGCCATCGCTGACACGGCCGACTTCCAACGCCGCCCGAATTGAAATCCTCCCCTGAGCGAGCAAGTCGAAGATGTCCTTCGGCAATGCAAGGAGCGACAGACGCTGGCTGATGATGCTCTCCGCCTTCTTCACCCGCTGAGCCACCGACTTCTGGTCGATCCCCGCCACCTGCATAAGCCGCTTGTAGGATTCAGCCTCCTCGATTGGTGTCAGGTCGGTCCGCTGGATGTTCTCTAAAATGGCTAATTCGAGCAACTCGGCGTCGGTGCCATCACGAATGATGCAAGGCGCTTCGGTCAGGCCGGCGAGCCTGCTGGCGGTCAAGCGCCGATAGCCGGCGATGAGGACGAAGCGGCCGTCTCCTAGGCAGACGACGAGCGGCTCAAGAAGACCCTTGGCTTGAATCGACTCGGTCAACTCGGCGAGCGTCTCATGGGCGATCTCGTGCCGCGGCTGGTGCGGGTTGGGGTCGATCAGTCCGATCGGGATGTGCTTGGCGGCGTCATTCGGACGGACCTGCTCATTGCCGGTCGCCAGAAGCGTCGGACTCTTCTTGGACGTCGACATTACCGAACGCCTGTTCTGCATTTATCGGAAATCGTTGCGGCAAACATAACGTGATTTACACCGATATCAGTAAATGATTGGCAATTGCCGGCTGCCCAAAAACAAACCACCCCATCGGTGTGCGCGAACGCGCTGATGGGGCGTGGATAGTCTCATGGGGACAAGTCTGATCGTCGGACGGGACTTTGGTCAGCCGCGACCGATGCGAATGCGGACTGGAAATATGTCTGGGGTCGGACTGCAAACCGGGATTCTCGCGTTATCGATCCTGATGCTTGGTGGCTGCCGCCTCACAGGGCGGCGCGACTATCAAAGCGGTCGAGCGAAGCAGAGCGGATATATGCTGCCCTATGCGCAGCATTGGGGTAGCCGCCTGCTGATCCGCAAGTTCTTGCGTTTCGGTTGAGGGAAACTTACAAAGGGATTTCCCCCCTTGTCAATAGCTAACCCCCTCTTTTTTGACCCCGAGCAAAAATGGTTGATCTCGGGGCGTGATTCAGATCGGTCGCTCACCGATTTACCCAATGAGGACAGGCGTTTTGAGATAATCGTGAACTCGCACGTCGAGCTAAGGCTGCCACGCAATGGTCGCTGCTTGCTTCAAAGCCTTGGGTTGATCCCGTATCACTCGAGGACTCGGAGCGCAATGTTCCGTGCCGACCGAGTGTCTGGCAACGCCTTGCCGTTATCGCCGAGGCTCAGAGTGGTTCGCACCTCAACAAACCGAATCCGGAAAAGCGGGTTCGTTCAGTCCAATATAAGGTGCTTCCGTGAAGATCGCAAGGTTTGCGCTCATTCCTCCTGAATCTTCCTCAACCGCCGCTTGATGAAGGCTATGAACTCCCGCTCGGAATAGAGCCGCGACCGGCCGTCGATGCCGACGACGCGCGGGAAGTCGATCTCCTCCTCCGACCAGCGGTGAATGGTCGATTTGGTGACGAAGATATTGTGTAGGCGGGCGAGGCTCAGCATCTCCGAGCGGCTGATCAGCCCGTCCTGATCTGTTGGCGGAGTGGGCTTTGTCCGTTGTTCAATTGCTGTCTGCATTGGTCTCCCGCATGATTGCCTCATCAAAGACCATTCGCCCGAATGCGTCATAGCTCAATTCAGTTTCCACTTCCCGCACCGGCCCCCGCATCCCGTGGTATCCTGTGCGCGTCGCGTGAAACTCCAAGAAGTCATCCGGCGTCTTCAATCCCGCTTCCACAAGGCGGTTCATAATCCAGTTTGCCTCCTCCGCTTCAGGACATTCCGGATCGACATAGAAGATATCCACGTCACCGTCCGCGGGATTGTGCATCCAGACGCCGATTGGCTTGAAGGCGCCCACGTCATCATCATAGCGATATTCGAGGAAATAGCACAGTCTCATCCAACAGCCCTCCTTGCCATATCCAGACAGCTCACCCGCAACTCCGCAGCCGCCTCCTCCAGCCAGTCGTTCTCACGCTTGAAAGCCTGCCACTCCTGCCAGACGGTGTTGCCTCTCTTATCAACTCCCGGCGGGTCGAGGGCGCTCATTAAAAGCGAGTGGTCGTCGGTCTCAATGCTCAAGTTGCGGTCGTTCAGCCATTCCCACCGCTTCGCGTGAAATAGGTGCGACCGCTGCATCGCCGCCTCGAAGTGCACCTCCCGCAGCCAGCACCACCAAGTAATCCCGACAAGTGCGCCCGATGTTCGGTCGAAGAAGGGCTGCGGCAGCAAGACCTCCAGACCATCGACGTAGAAATGGGTGACGATGGTCTCCCCATCCTTCACCAGACACTCGGCGCCGCCCGACAGAAGCGCACCCAACCGCGCCTTCAGCGCCGCCCGTTCAGACTCAAACTGTTCTGCTATGTTCATCTCGTCCGTACCACGATTGAATCCACTTTTCGACCATCGGGCAGTTGGCTTATTCCGTGGCGCTTGAAGACCTCCAGCACCCGCTTGCGCTCGGCGTCGCTCGACACCGCCACGAGATCGATATTGTCGAGGATGGTGACGCCGTTCTTCAGGATGGTCTCGTCCGAGTGATGAC
>CAZCEM010000308.1:0-3759 GCA_964497555.1 uncultured bacterium | reverse complement strand
TGCAGTCGGGCTGGAAGCCCGACCTACGCGTTCAGGGGCTATTTTCAAAGGAATGGCAGCAGATATAAAGTATTATTTGCCCCATATATCGGAGTGTGGGGCATGTTCAGCCTTTTGGATTACATGACGAAATACAATCGCACTCATAGGTAAAATCGGAGGGGAGACATGGAGTTGCGCGTTAACCAGGAAGTGGTTGATTTATTGAAGGAATGCGCCGTCTTTCAGGAGCTGCCTGCGGAAGACCTGAGCGAGCTGGCGTCAATGATGGATCAGGAGAAGCTCAGCGCGGGAGCGGAACTCTTCAAAGAAGGCGACCCCGGCGGGCACCTGTATCTCATCGCCTCAGGAACAGTTGAGGTTCAGAAGCAGCGTTCGCATGGTTCGGGGCGAGTGGTCATTGCCCGCTTCGAGCGAGGCAGCATAATCGGCGAGATGTCGCTGGTGGACGGCATGACCCGCTCGGCAACCGTGGTCGCGACCAACCCTACCAAGGTTTTCACCCTGTCCCGGGAAGTCTTCGAAGACATAATGAACACCCGCAAAGAACTGGCTATCAAGGTGCTGCTCGGCATGGCAAAGCTGCTGTCGCTGCGTCTGCGGAATACGTCGGGCTGGTTCGCGGATGTGTTCTGAAATGGAGAATGTAGAATGTAGAATGCAGAATGTAGAATGCGCCGAAGGCGCATCATTCCAGCGAAAGCTGGAATCCATTTCAACAGATGTTTCCTCAAGCTAAAGTCCGAATGAAGCGAAGACTGTTTGTCTTAGTTCATTCATATTATTCACAGCAGATGAAGCAGATTAAGCAGATAAAGACGGTTAACAGCCATCTGCCATCTGCTCAACCCGCTCCACCTGCTGTGAATCATAATACATGAGCTGCGACACCCAAGTATTGGTAGTTGGCGGAGGCCATGCCGGCTGCGAAGCCGCCGCCGCCTCGGCGCGAGCCGGTGCGGAAACAGTCCTGCTTACCGGCGACCTCGACGCGCTGGGGCGCATGTCCTGCAATCCCGCCATAGGCGGCATCGCCAAGGGTCATCTCGTCCGCGAAATCGACGCCCTGGGCGGCGTCATGCCCGAAGCTGCCGACCGCTCCGCCATCCAGTTCCGTGTACTCAACCGATCCAAGGGGCTGGCGGTGTGGTCTCCCCGAGCACAATGCGACCGATGCAGGTACTCCCTCGAATTGAGACGCGTTTTGACTGATTACCCCCGTCTGCGTCTGGAGGTGGGGAATGTTGTCTCACTGCGCTGTATCACTGGCAGCGGCTTTCAGGTGTCGTTGGCGTCGGGCGGCTCCCTAAGCGCTCAAGTTGTAATTCTCGCCTGCGGCACGTTCCTCAACGGATTGCTGTTCTTCGGCGAGCGCTCCGAGGAGGGCGGACGCATAGGCGAGCCGCCGGTCAAAGGACTCACCGAATGTTTGCTGGACCTGGGCTTTGAAGCAGGTCGGCTGAAGACCGGCACCCCGCCCCGCATCGACGGCATGTCCATCGACTACGCCAAGGTTGAACGTCAAGAGACCGATGCTGATCCCATATTCTTCTCGCACCGCACCCGCGCGCCATATTTGCCGCAAAAGCCCTGCTGGATAACGCACACCAACGAAGCCGTTCATGACGAGCTGCGCCGAGGACTTGACCGCTCGCCGCTTTACTCCGGCAGGATTAAAGGCGTAGGGCCCCGCTATTGCCCCTCCATTGAAGTCAAAATTGTCCGTTTCCCCGATAAACCGCACCACACCGTGTTCCTCGAACCGGAAGGACTCGACACCGACCTCATCTACCCCAACGGCATCTCCACCAGCCTGCCGGTCGATGTGCAGGAAACCGCCTTCCGGATGATCCCTGGGTTGGAAGATGCGGTTTTCACCACCCCTGGTTACGCCATCGAGTACGACTTCTTCCCACCCCATCAACTGAAACGCACGCTGGAGACTAAGCGTGTGCCGGGGCTGTATTTCGCGGGACAGATAAACGGCACCTCTGGCTACGAGGAAGCCGCTGCTCAGGGGCTGCTCGCCGGCTGCAACGCCGCGCTCTCGGTCCTCGGCGACGAGCGCCGCCTGACGCTGGAACGCGACGAAGCCTATACCGGGGTGCTTATTGATGACCTCATCACCCGCGGCACTGACGAACCTTACCGGATGTTCACCTCCCGCGCCGAGTTCCGGCTTCAGCTCCGTTTGGACAACGCCGCAGCGCGTTTGACGCCGCTGGGTTTTCGCCTCGGACTGGTCGATGAAGCGCGGTTCAGGGTAGTCCAAGCGGAAGAGAACCGTTTGCGGGAGATACTTGAAGTCTTGAGAGGACGTCGTTTTATACCGGCAGAGGACGAAGAACCTTTATCTGCGTTGGATTTCCTGAAGCGTCCTGACAGCAGTTTGGCGGTGCTGTGCGAGCATCTGGGCGAAGAGTTTCAGACAATGATGGCAATGGATTCGGCCTCCGCGGAATTCCTCCGCCGACTGGAAGCGGAGGTGAAATACGAGGGCTATCTCAAGCGGCAGTCCTTCCGCGCGCAAGAACTACGACGCAACCGGAAGCGCATTATTCCCTCCAACTTCGCCTTCGAGTCCATTAGAGGCTTATCGTCGGAGGGGCGCGAAAAGCTCCTCCGCATCCACCCCGGTGACTTAGGTGAAGCAGCCAACATTCCTGGCTTGACGCCGGCGGATCTGGCCGTGCTGCTGGTGCATCTCAAACGGCGGGAGGGCTGATGTCCACATCTTCGGATGACTTCTCAACATCATGTTGACGACTTGTTGATAAGTCTCAACAATGCAGGATATGTAATTGTTATTCTGTGTGTTAGATGAATGAAGCCTGTGAATGAAAATGTTAATAACTCCGTTGAAGCCTTTCGTCATCTTCTCCTTAAAGCCAATACCAAGCTAAATTTGGTCTCGCGACGGAGTGTTGATAAGGCAGTGGACGAACTCATCCGCGATTCTCTTTTGGTTCTCGAATGGGAGGGCTGCGCTTTAGCCTCACCGATGCTGGACATTGGCAGCGGCGGTGGTTTTCCCGGCATTCCCATGAAGCTTTGCCGCCCGGAACTCACCATCCATCTCCTCGACTCCAACCGCCGTAAATGCGCTTGGCTGGAATCCGTGCGACGCGCCTTAAGGCTCGACGGCGTTGACGTTTTCCATCGCCGCATTGAGGACTTCATCGCCGACTCAGCGCACAAGGCCTTCTATGGCACCGTCCTCAGTCGAGCGGTGGCGTCAGTGAAGGATTTGCTGCAGTGGTCGTATCCCCTGTTAAAAACCGATGGCGAACTGCTCGCTTGGAAGGGTTCCTCGGTTGGCAAAGAGGTTGCGGAGTCCGACTGGGCGGGCTGGTCGCCGCCGCGTTTATGGCGTCATTCGTCGGGTTTATTTTTAATGCAGACCGTAAAGCAAGGTTGAAATCTCTACATTTTTTATTGGGGGCTGAACCAACTGAACGTTCCCGGTCCATTCCCAGAAAGATGCCCTAAGCCCTTGGAGGGCGGACTTTCAGAGTCTGTCTGATGATTCAAAAAACGACTTGCGATGAACCTCTTGCGATGAACCTCTCCGCTGTCATTCGACGAACCTCTCTGCTGTCATTCGATGAATCCTACGCTGTCATTTCCCAGAAAATAGCCCCCCTCCTACCGCGTAGGTCGGGCCTCCGAGCCCGACCGCCAATCTGCCGCAGCCTAGCCTGACACCAGTGTGCCGCAGGGTGTCCGCACCCTGCGGTTGCTGCTATTTTCATATTCCGT
>CAZCEM010000307.1:0-3765 GCA_964497555.1 uncultured bacterium | reverse complement strand
AGGGCGTCCACAACCTACGGCTGAGGCGATTTTCATCCTTCGTGGTGGGGCTGCCGCCATGACAATTCCCGCGCAAGCGGGAATCCAGCCAAGACTCTTTCTGGATTCCAGCTTTCGCTGGAATGATGCGCTTTCGTGCATTATTTAAAATGTTCAAAAGAAAATTAAACCCTTAATATTACCCGTAATGACGACCAAATGCCACGGATTCTCTAAATGCGATTCTTGGAACTTCAGAAAATCATCATTATATTGAAACAATTAAGTTTTTTAAGGCTTGTGAAGGGGACTCGAGATTCTCGGAGTGATACTTCACGTGGAACCTATTTGCCAGCCGGAGCAACGGACTGTACTTCTCCGACACAGGAGCGGGCAATGAAAGATTTCCAAAACGCTATGACAGTCCTTTCAGTTCTGTCGATACTAATCGCCGGCAGCGTCGTCCAGGCGGTGAATGTGCTGTGGGATCAAAGCCATGAGCCGTTGGGAGGCTATGACCTTGCTGACCGCTACTCCCAGCTCGGAAACCTCCTGCGGCAGGAAGGTTACACCGTCATGCCCAACGTTGTTCCCCTGCGCGAACAAGGCTTGTGGGACATAGACATCCTCGCGGTTTCGGTGCTGTCCAACTTCATTACGCCCTACACGGCGGCGGAAGCGGAGCGCGTCGCGTCCTTTGTAGCTGGCGGAGGCGGTCTTATAGTCTTGTCAGACGACTCCCAGAGTCGTCCCGGCAACGTTTCCCCCATTTTAAGCCGCTTCAACCTACTGCCGGCTCAAAACGACGGTTTGGGTGATTTGGTACGCTTTCAGGGCGGTCGTTTCACGGAAAACCTCCAGAGCATCTTCATTTTCGAAGGCGGAGCCGTGGCGATTGGTCAGGAGGACAATCGCGCCACCCTGATAGCCTTCGACGTGAACAATTTGGCGGGCGCCGCGCTCTGGCATGATCAAGGCGGATCTGCGGTCTTAATTGGCGACGCCGATATCTGGACCAATGACAACTTCAACGAGGATGACAACCGCTTGTTTGCCGTGAATTGCTTCCGTGAAGCCTCCCGCGAAAGACGCGGCGCGTTTGAGCAGGACGGCGAGAACCAGGTTTTCTACCTGATTCCCGACGACCGAACGCAATATCGCTTTAACGTCTTCAATCGCGGTGAAGGCGCGCTCGAGATAGGCACTGCCACGGTCGGCGCCGCCGCTTGGATACAAGCCTCCCCATCCTATGCAGTATTGACGCCGGGCAGCTCACGTGAAATTACGGTGACCCTCAGCTCGGAAGGATTCGAACCCGACCAGCAGCAGAACGGCGTCCTGCAGCTGGCCCATAATGACCCCAACCTGAACCCCCTCAACCTAAACTTCACGCTGAATGTAATCGACACCAATCCCAACCATTTCACGCCTCCGCCTCCCACAGGCCGGGATCACAGCCTGTTGATTCAATCGTTCACCCTGGAGAACGCTGAAGCCCGCGCGGGCATCGAGATAGGGGTTTTTACGCCTGAAGGGCGCTGCGGCGGAGCTTCGGTCTATTCGGGACATCTCCCCATGGGGCTCATCGCCCGCGCTGACGATCCCTTCACCGAAGCGGTTGAGGGATTTTTGGACGGACAGGACTTCAGCTTTCGGATCTTCCTGCCCTGGAATGACCGCGAGATACCCGCTTCGGCGCGATACCTGAACGATGTTTCCCAATTCCGCACCGACGGCTTGAGCGTGCTGACTCTCAACGGTGGCGAGTCAGGCGGGCTGGACATAGAATTCAACAACCGGTGGTCCTTGATTTCGTTCAATATACTGCCCAACCGTCTAGAGATGCCCCGCATATTTGCGCCGCTGGTTGAGTCCGGCAATCTGCTTATCGTTAAAGACGGCGACGGCCGATTTTGGAGTGTTCCTTACAACTTCAGCAATTTGGGCCTATGGGATATAACACAAGGTTACGAGGTATGCGTCCTGCATCCCTGTGAATTGGCAGTCCAAGGGGTGGTCATCGATCCGCAGACCCCGATTCAAGTTGAACCCGGCTGGAATTACATCGCTTACTTCCCCGACAGGCTGCTGGCGCCGGCGGAGGCGATGGAGTCCATCATCGAAGACCTGGTGCTGCTGAAACGCGACGATGGAGCGTTCTTCAGTCCCGAATGGGAGTTCGACGGCATCGGCGCGCTGACGCCCGGAAAGGGCTATAAGGCTTCCATGAATGCCCGCAGGACGCTGGTCTATCCGGAGGTTCAAAGACAATTCGCAGACGTGGTGCAGTCTTCGTCAATCCTTCCCCAGAGCCGCGTGAACATGAGTCTGCTGCTGATGGGTCTGCCGCCCGAGACTCCCATCCGCGCGCTCAGGACTGACGGATGTTTGCTTAACGAGGGCTTGTCTGGCGCGGATGGTCGGATTGGACTGGCTGTCTGGGGAGACGATCTGTTGACAGAGGAAGTCGAAGGCTTAACCGCAGGCGAATCATTCAGCGTGAAACAGCGGACCGGCGGCGCTTGGCAAACCGTAATCCTGACCTGGCTTCAGGGCGGAGACCGGTTTGAAACAGACGGTTTATCGGCGGGGCGCGCGGAATCGCCGGCGATACCATTAGTTCCTGACCTGACCTGCCATCCAAATCCATTTAACTCGGAGCTGAACGCGCGTGTAAGCGCTCAGGACGACGCATGGGTGACGGTCTTAGACATCAGCGGACGTCTTCTGGAGAGGCGGGAAGTCCTCGTCAAAGGCGGGAATCCGTCAACAATGGTCTTTTCGTCAAGCGGCTGGCCGGCGGGGGTGGTTTTCATACGTCTGCAGTCGCAGGGATGCAAAATTACGCGCAAGGCGGTGCATCTGCCTTGAAACGAGCGCGGATGACAAGGGAGAGGAACGCGCTTGACCATCAAACGAGTGCTGGTGATTGGCGGCACCGGCAAGCTGGGGCGGCCGGTCGTCGAACGACTCTCGGAAGAGGGATACGAGGTCGTCGTCGGCTCGCGGTCAACTGCTGCTGTTCATAAGGTTTTTGGCGGGCGAATCCTCGGAGTTCAAGTAGATGTGACCAGCGCCGCTTCTCTCCGGCGGACCCTGCCGGGCTTCGATGCGGTGCATATAAACCTCCCCAGCGGACCGACCTTTAAAGACAGTTTCCGGGTGGAAGCCGGAGGGGGCAAAGCCGTCGCGGCGGCAGCCAAGGAATCCGGCCTCCAGCGTATCAGCTACGTGTCGGGAGCCGGCGTCGGCTCGGCTCAAACCTTTCCCCCCGCGCAAGCCAAATTCCAAGCTGAGAGTGCGATCCGCGGCTCCGGCGTGCCCTTCACCATCTGGCGTCCGTCGTGGTTCTTCGAAACGCTGCAGGAAACCGTCAAAGCAGGCGTTGTGCTGCAACTGGGTTCAGGCGTGGTCTTGGCGCACTGGCTGGCGGGGCGCGACTTGGGGGTATGGGTGGCTCGATCCTTGGCAGACGACCGAGCCGCCGGGAAGATTTTTTATGCCTTTGGCGCGCGTCTCACCGCCTATGCCGAGGTGGCTCAAACCTATCGACGGATTTGCCATCCGCGCAAACCCCTCGTGGTAGTTCCTGTGGGGATGGTATCCCTTTTAGGACAGCTTACCGCCAACCACAAGATGTGGTTCGGCGCTCAGATGTTCCGCTATCTGGAGAATTCGCCGGAGGTGGGTGATCCGACCGAGTTGTACGAACTTTTGGGTCCCAGTGAGACCACGCTGGAGGCTTGGTGCCGGCATCAAGCGGCGGGATTGCGTTAAGCCGGTCGA
>CAZCEM010000306.1:0-3772 GCA_964497555.1 uncultured bacterium | reverse complement strand
GAACTATAAGGACATCCTGTGGGCAGGCGGCGCGGCCGTTGAGCCGGTGTCGGGGCTGTCGGTGTTTGGCAAGTACTTCCATGGCGGAGCGTTCAATGTGGGCTTGTCTTATTCGGTGATGGGCGTGACCGGCTCGTACAGGCCTCATTTCGACAAGGACAGTAAACAGACCTATAATTCCTACGCCGTCAAGCTGGGGCAGCCGCATCGCAACCTCCTCACCGACTGGTCAATGAAGAAAAAGACCTGGGTGAAGATGAAGTTCGACAACCAGATCAAGTACCAGCGTTATAAGTTGTTCGACACCGGCGGCTACACCCTGATGGAACTCCTCGACCTGCTGGAAACCGTTCGTAAAGATCCGAAGGTGACCGGTCTGGTTCTCACCATCGACGAGAATATGACCGGCTCCTGGGAAGTGGTCTGGGAGGTGCGGGAGAAGCTCATGCAACTCAAGAGGGAAGGCAAGAAGATCGTGGTCTTCTTCGAGCGCGGCGACATGAAGCAGTATTATCTGGCGTCGGTGGGCGACAAGATCATGGTCGATCCCGTAACCACGGTGGGTATGTTCGGCTTCAACATGGGCAACACCTACTACCGGAACCTGCTGGACAAGATCGGCGTGGGCGTGGATGAGTGGCGGTTCTTCAAATATAAGTCCGCCTTCGAAGCCATCTCCCGCACCGGCATGTCGGACGCGGACCGCGAGCAGCGGCAAGCCTTGATAGACGGATTCTACGAGACCATGAAAGCCGACATCTGCGCCAGCCGTCCGGAGGTTACTCCCGAAATCTTCGACCATATCGTCAACGACGTCTGCCTTCTGACGCCGGATTCGCTGCTGTTCTATCATCTCGCGGACACCACCGGCCGTCCGCGTGATTTGGACGAACTCGTCAAGCGGGTCGATGACGGCAAGAAGAAGCCGCAGTTGGACATCAAGGCTTACTCAATGCTGCAGCCGGTAGAGGATGAGTGGAGCGAGCCGCCGCGGGTGGCGGTCATCTACGGACTAGGACCCTGCGCGATGGAATACGGACTCAACGCCCGCCGGCTGCGGGGAGTGATTAAACACGCCCGCGACAACAAGCAGATCAAGGCGGTGGTGTTCCGGGCAGATTCCCCCGGCGGCGATATACTGCCCTCGGACATCGTGGCGGAGGAGCTGAAGAAGACCGCCGAAAAGAAGCCCGTTATCGTCAGCCAGGGCATGGTCGCTGGTTCGGGCGGCTACTGGATTTCCATGTACGGCGACAAGATCGTGGCGTCACCTTGGACCATCACCGGCTCTATTGGCGTTATCGGCGGGTGGCTGTACAACGACGGCTTTGGCGAAAAGATAGGTTTTACCTACGACCATACCCAAGTCAACAAGCACGCTGACCTGGGCGGCGGCATTTTCATCCCGTTCGTGGGCACCCTGCCGGACCGGCCGCTCTCGCAGGAAGAGCACGACTTCATGGAGAAGGACATCCGCGCCTGGTATGACGATTTCATCACCAAGGTCGCAGCCGGGCGGAAGATGGAGAAAGAAGCGGTTCACGAAGTCGCGCAGGGACGTGTATGGACGGGCGCTGACGGTTTGGAGAAGGGGCTGGTCGATACCTTGGGCGGTTTGGAAATGGCTATCGACATGGCGAAGGAGAAAGCCGGGCTGTCCAAGCGCTACGTCGAGATAACCGAAGCGCCGGAGTTGGGCTTGTTCGACCCCGCTGCCTTCATGCCAAAAGCCTTCGGTTTGCAGATTTGGGACAAGTCGCTGCCAGAGACCAATCCCGAATTGCAGTATCTTCGGATGGTCAAAGAAGCCGGAGGGCGTCCGCTGCTGCTGATGCCGCCGGAGCAGAGAGTGGAATAGCTTTCAGGTTGGGAATGTAAAATGCAAAATGCAAAATGTAAAATGCAGAGTGAAGGATACAGAACGCGGAACAAATCCCGTCTTCTTGTTCTGATACAGATTGCCGACTGATAGAGTCGTTTATTCTGTATTTCGCATTTTACATTTTACATTTTGCATTTTGCATTTCTATGCGATCTAATGCCCCTCGTCATTACAGATATGACCTCTAAGCGCTGTCCATGCCGCTGTGCGGGGGCTGGCGAGGTAGGTGTCGCCCGCGCCCTGTTTGCCGCGGAAGTTGCGGTTGGAGGTTGATACCTGCACCTCCCCCGCGCCGGTCATGCCAAGCTGCCCCGAAGCGCAGCCCCCGCAGCCCGGATGTGTAACGATTGCTCCCGCCTTGACCAGCGTTGCGAATGTACCGTCCTCCAGTATCCGCTCATAGACTTCGCGAGTGGTCGGCACCACCTTCAACATTATCCGCTCGTGCACCCGCCGCCCAGATAACACCTCCGCCGCAGCCTGTAGGTCTTCCCAGCGGCCGTTGGTGCAGGATCCGATGAAAACGCTGTCAACCTCCACGGAACTGAAATCGCTCACCGGCTGCGCGCCGTTGGGCGACGGCGGCGGCGAAATAAGCGGCGTCAATCCTGACACATCCCAGGCGAATCGAGCGGCATACTCGGCACCCGCATCAGCGGCGCTCTGGTTGACAGTCAAGCCGAAACGCTCGCGGTAATGCCGCGCGACGTCCTCTGACGGCGGCAGGAAGAACGAGATGGCGCCGGTCTCGGTGGCGTCGGAGCACACCGTTATCCGCCCTGCCAAATCCAGCCTCTCAACGCACTCGCCATAAATCTCCACCGACCGCCCCAGCGCATGCTCGGTGCCCAGTTCCCGCAGGAGAAACAACGCCAGGTCCTTGGCGGTTACCGAAGCGGACGGCATCCCGACCAGCTCGACGCGGATGGTCTCAGGGACTTCGAACCAGGTGCGGCCGGTCTTGAAGATGAACGCCACGTCCAGGTCGCCCATGCCTTGCCCGAAGGCGCCCACGGCGCCCAGGATATTAAAGTGGCTGTCGGTGCCGACCGCGATGTCGCCGGGCTTCACCAGCCCCTTCTCGATTGCCACATGCGTGCCCACGCCGGCGTCCACGTCGTACAAAGTCGCGCCGTATTTGCGGGCGAACAGACGGCAGGCGTGCTGGTTGTTGGCGTAGCCGGTGGTGTTGGCGGGGGCGTTGGTGTCAAAGGTGAAGTAGGTCTTGGCGGGATCCTTCAGCGGCTGCTCGGGGAAGTTCTCGACCAGCGCCTTGACCACGTTTGGACCCCCAAAATCGCGCGCCGACCGGTAATCCACGTCCACCCACACCACGTCGCCGGGGCTAACGACCGCCACGCCGGAATGGCTTGCAAGGAGCTTTTCAATGAGGGTCATTTTTCTGCGCCCTTAGAATGGATTGGCTTATCGAACAAGTCGGCTACAAGCCCTTCGATGCTCTAAAATAAAGAACACTGGACTGGCTTACGTTATCAATATAATAAGCTGAAACTTCGGGGTTGGCAAGGTATTGACGCGCTTAAGTTTCAGTCGATGTTGTCGATAATATAAATGGAAGTGTAAAACGGCCTTGTCCTATCAGCGGACAACGGTATAAAGGACTCTGGTCGTGAACCGGGGAAGCGCGGATGAAAGATGAATGAAGCCAAAGTAGGAGCCAGTGGGCTTTTAACGATAAGTCAGGTGCAAGCCTTGACCGGTGTTAAGAAGTCCACTATCCGACATTGGGAAGGTGAATTTCGCGAATTTCTGGAGAGTGAGCGTTCTGACGGCAACCAGCGGAGGTTTAGTTCGGACGCAGTGGAAAAGATACAAAAAATCAAGGAGCTTGTTGAGGAGCAGGGTTTGACGCTCAGGGGCGTGCGTCGA
>CAZCEM010000305.1:0-3772 GCA_964497555.1 uncultured bacterium | reverse complement strand
ACGCCGGGATTGACCACTGCTTCATTCGCTGGTTCCAATAATCCGAAATTCGACGGCGGGAGGTCTTCACTCGGCATAAAGCGGTAAATCCCCGCGCCGCTGGTCGAACAATAAAGGGCGATCTCGTTGGCGTCCGGGTCGATGGTGAACACCAGGTCGGTGATGGTCGCTTCGGGCAAGCCTTCGTTCAGTTCAATCCAGTCTTCGCCTCCTTCCATCATGAGCTGCACCCCCACTTCAGACGACGCGAACACCAGCACGCCGAGAAAATCTTCGACCGCTTCGACGTAGAAGCAGTAGTAGAGCGGATCCCACTCGCCGCCTAAGTCGGCGGACACCCACAAGCCGTCGGAGTCCGTCTCGTTATGGGTGCCGGCGAAGAGGGTCTCCTCAGCCTCGAAGCTGAAAGCGAACTGCCGCACCGGCAGCCCCTGCGGACCGACCTCCCTCCACTGAAGGTTATTGCCAATTGTTGACATGTACAGCCCGTTGGCGTTGGCGGCAAAGATGAAGCTCTCGTCATCGAGGTTTTTCACGGTGAGTTGAGTGACCGAACCGCCGCCCAGCCCATTGTTGGCTTGATTCCAGTCGTTGCCGTTGAGGGTGAAATAGACGCCGGCCCCGTCGGTGCCAATAAATATCTGGTTGTTGTTTTCCGGATTGACCGCCAGCGCGGTGGGACACATCATCCAGGTGCGGACGTCGAAGTTACCGCCACCGTTCACAGACACCCACAAGCCATCGGAACGTGAACCCCAGCCACGCGCGAGCATGATGGTCTGACCGTTGTCTGAAACCCAGATACCGTGAACCGGCAAGCCGCCCAGAAGCAGCGCCCAGTTGTCGCCGCCATTTTGAGAGCGAAACAAACCTGCTTCAGTGCCGGCGAAAATGACCCGGTTATTGGCGGGGCTGACGCAGAGCGCATATACCTGCCGGTTGTCAAGTCCGTTGTTGCGGACTTCCCATTCGCCTTGCGCTAAAGACAACAAAGGGAAAACGAGCAGCGCAAGCAGACAAAGTATGTTCCGTTTCAACTTCCCATCCTCCTCAAGGTGTTTCGTGTTTCTTAATGCAGAATGCAGAATGCAGAATGAAAAATGCAAAATGAAAAATGAAGAATGCCCCAGGCGACAGCCCAGGGGTAATCGAATAAAAATCTTAGTGACCTAACCTCACTCCGCGCGTAAATTTCTTAATTCTGCATTCTGCATTCTGCATTTTACATTTTACATTTTACATTTTACATTCCATTCCGCCGCCGTTTATCTTCGCGCGGTTTCCGCGGCTCGAGCGGGGGAGCGAATCGCGGAGGATAGAACGAACCGTTGACCGAGCCCATCAGCGTTATCTGCTGCGCCTTCTTGCCTTGAAACATCAATTCTATGACATCCCCCGCTGACAGATTCACGCCTTGATAGACGTCTTTCTCGTCCCAGACGTGATACTCGGCTAAGGCGTCACCCTCGGCGTGGACGTGGCGGCTGCTGTCGTTGACGATGGTTATGAGCGCTTCCCGCCCGTTAAGCCGATTGGTTCGATCATCGCCGGCGTGAGCTTCACTCAACATCAGGGCGTCGCCGGTAATCCAGACGGTTTTAAGTTCGTTCTTTTCAAACGTCAGTATTATCTGCTTCCCCGATAACTGGTCGGCTTTCCGCCAGATGATGGGCGAGCCGTTCAGCGTGGTGCGGTTGGAGTCCGGCTCATGGAACAAGGTATCAGCTACGGCCTCCACCTCGCCGATGAGCAGGTTTACGTCGCGGGTGAACAGCGCGTTGTTCTGGGGTCGGTCATATTTTAGCCGTCCTGACCAGATAGTAAGCGTGTCGGGCGGATTGGTCTTCGGCTGCGGGCGGCGATAGACGGGCTTGCTCTCGACGTAGGCAATGCTCGTTTCTTCGTTCCAGTTTCCGTAGCCGCCGGTGATGCGGGTGCCGTCGTTGAGGTTTTCGACGACGACGTTCCGGTACAGGTCCAGCCGTTGCCAGGCTTCGGTGAACTGCGCTGATTCACAGCGGATGTGGACGCTGTCGGGGCGCTGGTAATCGACACCGCCAATGGCTTCATAGTTGCCGTTGTTCTCGTTGTAGCTAATATATGAAGCCTTCAGACTTTGTTCCGGGTCGCTCAGTTCGACGTCTCCCATCAGCGTAATGATGCCGCTGCTGGAGTTATAAACGCCGTGATTGGCGCTCATGGTTTGGCTGCTGCGATGCGCCAGCACGTTGCCGATGAGTTCGCGCTCGTCGCCTCGGGAACGCAGGGTGTCGGCGTGCTCAAGGATTATCTTCTGCGGTTTGGACACCGCGGAGGCGCTGAAAGGCTCTGCGACAAGAAGAGCGAAAGCCGACGCGAGACAAAGAGCAAGGCAGTGTCTGACTTTGAACTTAAGCTGTCGGACAGGAGCAGCATCGGTCGGGACTCCGAATTCAAACTGGTTGCCTCTTAAACCTTTCAAGAATCTCATGTTTTCCTATCGCCATCAGTGTAAACAGGTCACTCTTAACTATTAAAAGAATCCGGTAATCGTCAGTCACCCGAAGCTCCCAGAATCCGGGAAGACGTCTAAGGCGTTTCAAATGAAGCGAAGGGTGTTCTCGTCTTTCGTCTAAAAGCGTAACAACTCTCTCGACCCGATCCTGCAAGAGCGGGGACAAACGGTCAAAATCCCTTTCAAAACGGGCTGTCCACTCGATTGGCATCTATTTCCCGCGGATTTGACGAAACATTTCCCTTGCATTAGGAGCGGTTTTAACTCTACCTTCTGCGACGTCTGCTTTTGATTCTTCTATCGCTTGGCGCCATGAATCGGTGAAGAGGTAAGCCTCATCGCGCGGCACTGATTCTGCTGGTATCAGCACGACATTCCCATCCCGCACCTCAATAAGCAGATCATCACCTTCAGCGAGTCCCAGCTGGTTGGTTATGCTCTCCGGGATAGTAATTCGGTTGCGCGTTTTCAACTGAGTCTTCATTTTTCTCATCTCCTTGGAAGAAGCGTTTGTCTTGGGGAGGATTTGCTTTTGAAAACAGACAAAAAGAGACAAGAACCAAGCGTCAAGAAGGTCCTTCCTTCCTTTGAAAATAGAATCAGCCATCAAAGAAGATCTGGACGAAATGGACGGTATGGACGAGATGGACGGGGGCTGTTTTCATTTTGCATTCTGCATTCATCATTCTGTCTTCCGTTTCACGTCCCGATACGTTTCCCCGCCGGTGTTGATTATCTGCCACTCGCTGAGGTCCGAGGCGGCGGTCAGTCCCCAGCCGCTGAGGCTGTCCTGCGGCGTGATGATGGTTACAAATCCATCGGACCGGATGCGCTCGGTTTTCGGCTCGTAATACAGCGTGTCCGCGTACAACGTCATGCCGCTGTCATTGGCGACGACGACGCTGCCGCGCGCGAACAGCCGCCGGTCTCGCTCGACTATTTCGCCCTCCAGCGCGGTCAGCCGCCCCGTGTGCTGTCCCTGCTTGTCGAAGATATCCGCCTTCAGGCCGTCTTGCAGCAGCATCACATCCCCGCGCTCGAAGCGGGAGATGTGCGGCGCGGACAGAATCAGGCGTTCGCGGCTGCCGCTGGTCATGCGGATGGTCGCACCGAACAGCTCCACGTCTGGCAGTCCTTCGAGCATCAGCCCGGTCACGGGCGGCAGGGCGGCTTCCCGGCAGCCCGCCGCGGCGAGAACTAAGATCCACAAAACGACCGCGGCGCATAATTCTTTTCGCACACTTAGGATCTGCTGAAAAACTCCCGATTTTTTTACTG
>CAZCEM010000304.1:1882-3777 GCA_964497555.1 uncultured bacterium | reverse complement strand
GCTATTTTCTGGGAAATGACAGCAAGGAGGAGTTCAAACCAAAAAACAGCAGCAAACAATAAAAAATCGGGAGTTATTCAGCAGACCCTACTGAATACTGAGCACGGTGAACTGTGAACTCCTTATAACAGTTTCTTCAACTCCGCCAGCATGTTCAGCGCCTGCAGCGGCGTCAGGCGGTCGGGATCGACGTCCTTCAGCAGCTCGCGGATCTGCCGCTCCAGCGAGTCGAAGAAGGTAAGCTGCGCCACATGCCGTTTGGGCAGGCGGCGAGCCGCTCGCTGAGGCTCGCGGATTTCCGGCTCGGTGGGGGAATCGTCGGATTCGGCAGGCATAGCGCTGGGATTCAAGTCGTTAGCTTCGAGGTTTTCCAGCACCTCCCGCGCGCGCTGGATGACTTCCACCGGCAGCCCCGCCATCTGCGCCACGTGAATCCCAAAGCTGCGGTCGCACCCGCCGGGAACAATTTTCCGCAGAAACACCACCTTGTCCTCGTACTCCCTCACCGCCACATTCCAGTTCCCCACCATCGACAGATGTTTCTCCAGTTCGACCAGTTCATGATAATGCGTCGCGAACAGCGTCCGGGGGCAGCGACCGGCGTCGGAATGCAGGAACTCTACTATCGACCACGCGAGGCTCAAGCCATCGAAGGTCGAGGTGCCCCGCCCCACCTCGTCGAACAGCACCAGCGAGCGGTTGGTGGTGTTGTGGAGGATGGCGGCGGTCTCCTGCATCTCCACTAAGAAGGTCGATTCCCCGCCCGCCAGATTGTCCAGCGCGCCGATGCGGGTGAACAATTTATCGACCACCCCTATTCGCGCTTCCCGCGCCGGCACAAACGAGCCGGTCTGCGCTAAGATAACTGTCAAGCCCGCCTGCCGCAGATACGTCGATTTGCCAGCCATATTCGGACCGGTGATGAGATGAATCTTCCGTCCGGGGCCGCCGATGTCCAAATCATTGGGAATAAACCGCTCTCCGGGCGGCAGCAGCTTCTCCACCACCGGATGGCGGCTGTCCTTCAGCACAATCCGGTCGGTGTCGTCGAACTGCGGACGGCAGTAGTCCTCAACTGCTGCCAACTCTGCCAATCCCGCCAGAAAGTCCAATTCCGCCAGCGCGCGGGCATTCTCCTGCAGCGGGAAGGACTGCTCCAAAGTCTTTGCCACCAGTTCTTGAAACAGGTCGCATTCAATCCTCCCAATCTTCTCCTCGGCGGTGAGGGTTTTCTCCTCGAAGGCCTTCAATTCCGGTGTGATGAACCTCTCGGCATTGACCAGCGTCTGGCGGCGGGTGTAATGTTCGGGGGCTTTGTCCAGATAGGAACTGGTCAGCTCGATGTAATAGCCGAACACCCGGTTGAAGCCGACCTTCAGGTTGCTGATGCCGGTCCTGACGCGCTCCTGCTGCTCATAACGCTTGAGCCAGGCTTGCCCGTCGGATTTAATTTCACGCAGTTCGTCCAGTTCAGCGTGGTAACCAGGGCGGATCATCCCGCCTTCGGTTATGCTCAGCGGTGGTTCATCGACCAGCGACCGGCTGAGCAGTTCCTTCAACACACTCAACTCGTCCAGCCGCCCGTCCAGCGATTGCAGCAGCGCTGACTCGGCTTCGTCGAACAAGTCCTTCACTGCCGGGAGCAGTCCGAGGGTTTCCCGCACCCCCACCAGATCGCGCGCTGAACCTCGTCCGGTGCCCAGCCGCGCCAGATAACGCTGCAAATCGCCGATGCGCTTCAGCAGTCCCCGCAGTTCGGTTCGCAGACGGTCGTCTCCAGCCAGTTCCTCAACCGCGTCGAGGCGTTCCTCCAGCCGAGCCTTGTCCGCCAGCGGGGTCATCAGGCGGTTGAACAGCAGCCGGCGTCCGGGGGTGGTGACGGTGCGGTCGATAAC
>CAZCEM010000304.1:0-1872 GCA_964497555.1 uncultured bacterium | reverse complement strand
CCGGAGAGGGACTCGAAAAGTTCCAGATTGCGGCGGGAGGTGTGTTCCAGCACCATCGTACCGGCGGCGTCGGCGCGGGACAGGCTGGTCAGGTGAGCGACGTTGGTGCGGATGTTAGCTTTGAGATAGTGCAGCAAGGCCCCGGCGGCGGATACCGCTAAGTCCAGATGGTCGATGCCGAAGCCCTTTAAGCCGCGGGTGCCGAAGTGGTCGGTGAGTGTCTGCCGGGCGAAGGCGGTCTCCCAGATCCACTCCTCCAGCTTGCTGAACACCGGTGGTGCGCCGTCCTTGAACAGCGAAAGCCCCGCTTCCATCCTTCCGTCTGGGATCAGCAGTTCCACAGGGCTGACCTGCGCGGCGATTCGCTGGAGGTCGTCGCGGCTGAATTCCCCGGCGGTGAACTCGCCGGAGGCGATGTCCGCCCATGCCAGTCCCCAGGTGTTGGCGCCTTTGCACAGGGCGGCGATGCGATTGGCGCGGGGGGTGTCTTGATCGACCGCGGCGGTGTTGGTGCCGGCGGTGGCTATCTGCACCACATCCCGCTTGACCAGTCCCTTGGCCTGCTTGGGATCCTCGACCTGCTCGACGATGACCACCTTCTTGCCGGCGCGAACCATCTTGGTCAAGTAGGAGTCGATCTGGTGGTAGGGGAAGCCCGCCAGCGGCACCTTGGCGGCTGAGCCGTGAGCGCGCGAGGTCAGGCGCAAACCCAGGATTTCGCTGCCTATACGGGCGTCGTCGTAGAACATCTCGTAGAAATCCCCCATCCGGTAGAATAGAATCGCTTCGGGAAATTTCTTCTTGATGGCTCGAAACTGTTCGAGCATGGGGGTGTTGACGCCTTTGGAGGATGCCACTTACTTGGAGTCCTTGGGTAAGGGGATTAACCACAGAGACAAAGAGAGCACCGAGAGTTATTAGTTCAACCTTTAGGATGTCTGGAGAGGCACGCTGAAGCGTGAACTCTAAACTTAGGGACACGTTAAAGCGTGAACTCCAAACTACCGCTGCAACTCCCACAGCCGAAACCAGCGTTGGACGTGGTTGGACACGTCAAACCAGGCCATCATCAGCCCCGGTGCGCCGTCGAGAAAGCCGCCCTTGAAAATGTACCGCCGGATGAAACGCGCCGGTGCGTTCAAAACCATCTGACGCGCCAGTCCCCAAACAGTTGCGCGCTTGCCGTTTTTGAACAGATGCTGGGCTTCAAATTCCACGTAACGGCGGTTTTCTCGATCAGGGTGTCGAGGTCGCGGTAAGGATGGTGTTCGAAGGGGATGTCCAGTTTGCCGATTTTGCCTTGGACCTTGAGCCGCTCGTGGACGTGCTGCGCCGGGAAACGTCCCCGTCCCCGACGGAAAAGCCGCAATTGGTAGTCGGGATATTGGCTGCCCCGCCGCGTCCAACGCCCCAGGACGAAGTTCTTACGGGGGATTAGTAAGCCGTTTTCGGGGACCTTGTCAGCGATGGTGCGGCGGATGGCTCCCGCCAGATCGTAGGGGATGACTTCATCCGCGTCCAGCACCAGAATCCATTCGCCGCGGCAATGGTCGATGGCGATGTTTTTATTCTCGTTGAGATTAGTGCGGTTTGGTTCGGTATAGACTTCCGCGCCGTAAGCCTTCGCGGTGACGGCTGTGTTGTCGGTCGAGCCGGCGTCCACCACCACGAGCTGGTCAGCCCAGCACACGCTCCATAGGGCGTCGCCCAGGATAGGTCCTTCGTTGTGGGCAATCAACGCCACAGAGAGTGAGATGTTCCTTTCGTTACCCACTTTGTGCTGTCCTCGCCCGAATCATCGCGGCCTGCGTCAAGCCCACCACCGTCCACACCATCGCGCCCACTTCGGCGTCGCTCTGGTAATTCTGGAAC
>CAZCEM010000303.1:0-3780 GCA_964497555.1 uncultured bacterium | reverse complement strand
GCCCCTTCAAAGCGCGTAGGTCGGGCCTCCGAGCCCGACCATCGCGTGCCGCAGGGCGTCCACAACCTACGGCTGAGGCAATTTTCATCCTTCGTGGTGGGGAAGCCACCACGGAACATGAAAATACTCCCCTTTGTATTTCCCCCCTACAAGCAGGGGGAAAAGACGGGCGAGACGCCCGAACAACTTAATCAATGGGGGCTATTTTCTGGGAACTAACAGCTGCAAAACAAGAGGAGGTCGCCAAAAAGCAACCATCAAGGCAGATTTAAAGCGTGAGCTGAAAAAAAAGAAGCCGCGGGGAGGCTCCAGCGGCTTCCACACAGGGCTGTCATGGCGAAACGGTCAGGCTCGGCGGACGTTGGGTCGGTCTTCCTTAATCGCGTGGCGGGTATCTATCACCAGACGGCATTTCTCAGCGAAGATGTAATGATCGACTTTGGAATGCCGGGTCGAAATGACCGCCACGTCAAATTTATCAACCTCATCGAGGGTGATGGACTCCTTTCCTGCTAGATGTCGGTATTCACGGGTTTTGGGGATGACCGGGATGTAGGGGTCGTAATAAGAAACCTGAGCGCCTTTTTCAGTGAACAAGTCGAACAATTTCAGCGTGGGGCTTTCGCGTATATCATCGACGTCGCCCTTGTAGGACATGCCCACCAACAGCAGCTTCCTGCCCTGCAGGCATTGTCCCAACTCATTAAGTTCCTCCATGGTGCGATGGACGACGTAAGCCGGCATGGATTCATTGATCTCCCCCGCCAATTCGATGAATCGGGTTTTTACTTCGAATTCCAGCGCTTTCCAGGTCAGGTAGAAGGGATCGATGGGGATGCAGTGCCCGCCCAGCCCCGGACCGGGATAAAACGGCATGAAGCCGAACGGTTTCGACTTGGCGGCGTTGATAACTTCCCACACGTCGATGTTCATCTTGTGGAAGATTACCTTAAGTTCGTTGACCAGCGCGATGTTCACCGCCCGGAAGATGTTTTCCAGCAGTTTGGTCGATTCAGCCACGGCGCAGCTTGAGACTGGGATGGTGCGCACGATTATCTCGCCGTACAGCTCCATGGCGGCGCGGAGGCTGTCAGAATCCAATCCGCCAACTACCTTCGGAATGGTGGCTGTGTTATACTCCTTGTTGTTGGGGTCTTCGCGCTCCGGTGAAAAAGCCAGAAAGAAGTCGAGTCCCGCCTTCAAACCGGAACCCTTCTCCAGAATATCACGAAGCAAGCCCTCCGTGGTGCCGGGGTAGGTGGTCGATTCCAGCACAATGAGCTGGTTGGGGCGCAGGTGGGGCGCTATCGCTTCGGCCGTGGAGACGATAAAGCGCATATCCGGCTCATGATGGACGGTCAAAGGCGTGGGCACCGCGATGAGCGCCGCGTTGGCCTCGGCAATGCGATGAAAATCGGTCGTGGTTTGCAGCGTAGCGCCTTCAATCGCCGCTTTGATGCGAGAGGCCGGGATGTGTTTGATGTAGGACCGGCCTGAGTTCAGCGCCTGGACTTTCTCCTCATCGATGTCGAAACCTATAACCGAAAAGCCTTTCTCTACGAACTCCAAGGCGAGAGGCAAGCCCACGTAGCCCATGCCGACCACGCCGACCACGCACTCCCGGCTGTGGACGGCTTGGATGAACGTATTCATATCGAGCATTGTGTTTTTTCTCCAATTATGGTTTTGCTGCTGATTCCAGGGAGCCTAAGGACTCGATTGGAAGGGTATTAACATTTCACAGAGGCAGAATCGATTGGACATTCGCTGTCATTGGCAGCGCGGGACTCTGTGCCCGCTCAGGGGCGGACTGGAAGAGTCTGTCCGATAATTCAAAACCCGAACCGCAACTAACCTCTCCCCTGTCATTCCCACAAGAGCAGGAATCCGGATTGAGAGTTTATCTGCTTGTAATATCAAGTACTTATGATTTTTATTCTGGATTCCAGCTTTCGTTGGAATTGTCATGGCGGCTTCCCCACCACGGAACATGAAAATACTCCCCTTTGTATTTCCCCCTGCAAGCAGGGGGGAACGGTCAGGCAAGACGCCCGACCTATGCGGTAAGAGGGGACTATTTTCTGGGAAATGATGAGCCCTCGGCCCATTCTAAATTCTGCATTCTACATTCTACATTTAAGAACAATGTCCTCAATCCCAGATATATCTTACCAGTAACCTCCCCACCTGTTCGAGGCTGCGCAGCGAACATTTGTCTGGAGTATCCTCCAATGTATGCCACCAGGGATAGTCGAAGTCGATGATGTCGATGGCTTCGACGCCCTTATTTATCAGTGGAAGGTGGTCGTCCGCCACAGGTGGCTGGATGGTATTGACAAAGGCTGGCAGTTCCAGTTCTGATGCCAGAGTCCAGAGGTGTTCGACCAGATGAGGAGCGTTGACGAGCGAATAGCCCTCCTGTGGGATTTCCAGATCCCGGTCGCCTATCATGTCCAGCAAAATGGCTTGGGCGGGTTGTTCGGGTATCATGGCTGCAGCCCAAGCATGCGAGCCCAGCGCGAATTCCTCCGGGTGAGTGGCGCGACCCATGTCCTCACCGTCGAAAAAGATTATCAGCAAGGGGCGTGGTGGAGGATAAGCCGCAGCCAGTCGAGCTATTTCCAATAACACCGCTACCCCCGACGCGCCGTCGTTGGCGCCTAAGATGGGGCTTTGACGATTATCCGGGTTTGGATCCAAGTCAGCGTGCGCGCGGGTGTCCCAGTGTGCACAGAGCGCCAGCGGGCTGCTGCCGGCGCCGTCGAAGCGGGCGATGATGTTGGTCAAGCGGCGGTCCTGACCGGTGAGGGCTTCATTGGCAGTGAACGGCTGCCGATAGACTTCTAAGGTTTGTGACTTCAGATGTTCAATCAGCCAATCTCGGCACTTCAAATAGCCCTCTGAACCGGGATTGCGCGGTCCGAAGGCACATTGTTTAATCATATAAGCATATGCTGAGTCCGCTGAAAAAAAAGGGTCCTGTGCTGATGCTCTTTGAGAGAGTATCTGTAGTAAACAGATAATGCTGACTGAAAAAATGAAGCGCATCACTTCTTTGATTCCAGCTCGCTGAGCTTGGTTTGGGCGGCTCGGCCGTAATTGCTGACTTCGCCGGCCTGTTGAATAATTTTCAGGTACATTCGCCGCGCGCCGGCATAGTCTCCTAACTTTTCATAGCACACACCCGCTTGATAAAGCGCGGTTACGCCCCAGTCCAGCTTGGTCTTGCGCCCCAGAATGGGCACCTTAAGGTATTCCAGAATCGCTCCCCGGAAGTCGCCTTTGCTCTGGGTGGCTTCGCCGATGTAGTACTGGATCTCGGCTTCGCGCTCTGCGTCAGCGAAGGGCAGCAGGGGTCGGTACTGCCGCAGGGCATCGTCCCAGTCGCCGTTCTGAAGGAAAGTCTGCGCGACGTCCATGCGTCGGTCGATGGCGTCGCCGGCATAGGGGAAGCGCCGCAGGTATTCCCGGTTGAGGCTGATGGCGGCGTCGGTGAAGCCCAGCGTTTTATAGGTTGTCAGCAGGGTTTGGAAAGCCGGAATCCACACCCGCCGGCATTTGTCGTCGTTCCAGGCGGCTCGCGCGGCAGCCACCGCCTCGCTGTATTTTTCCAGCTTGATATAAGCCAGCGCCAGATTCAGCCGCGCTTCGGGGATCAATTCGCTCGAAGGGTAGTTATCGACGAACCGGGACAACAGGGGAATGCTGTTCTCGAACTGATTCTGCTTGATATAAGATAATCCGCACTCCAACGCGGCATCGTCCGCCCACGCACTGGTC
>CAZCEM010000302.1:0-3787 GCA_964497555.1 uncultured bacterium | reverse complement strand
GGGAGAAAGGGAGAAAGTAGGGATGGAAATAGAGACCATTTGCATATTCCTTTGATGCCTTGCTTGCAATAATGACCTATTGATTGCGATTTAGTATAATTATGAATTAAAGAAGTATATTCTGCTATTAAGGGGTGCATTTTCTTTTTGACATTGAAAACAATGCGCTGAAGACGCATCATTCCCGCGGAAGCTGGAAACCAGGAATGCGCTGAAGACGCATCATTCCCGCGGAAGCTGGAATCCATTTCCTACATTCTGAATTCCCGCTTTCGCGGGAATTGTCATGGTGGCTTCCCCACCACGGAACCTGAGAATACCCCCCTTTGTTTTTCCCCCCTGCAAGCAGGGGGGAAAAGACGGGCGGGACGCCCGACCTACGCGGTAGGAGGGGGCTATTCTCTGGGAAATGACACCGTGAAACTTCAGGACTTATATCAATTCGCAATCATCAAGTCACTAATTTCAAAGACAACCCCCCTACCCCCTTCAATAGAAGGGGGGTATTACATGTCCATCATTAGAGTTACACCCCTTCTATTGAAGGGGCGCAGGGGATTGTTATATAAAGGAAGTGACTTAATGGTTGCAAATTGGTATTACGCAGCAACTCACAGAACTTTTCATCCTGTTTCCAATTCCACCGTAACATCCACTCCCTCCCGCGCGTAGAACAGCCGTGCCGACGCGAGCGGCTTCCCCGTCGCCTGACGGATGATGCGCGCGTATGTTCGCACCTGTTCCGCATGCTGCTCCGGCTGCCTCCCCCCAGTCTTAAAGTCCGCTGCATGCAGCCCGCCGGTCGCGTCTTCCCACACCACGTCCACCGCCCCCCGCGTAATCATTCGAGCCGCCCGCGACCACACCGGCGCCTCCCGAATCACCCGCTGCGCAGTGATGATCTCTTGCCAGAGTCCGCTGGCGAGCGTAGCCTCTACCAGTGGACGAAGTTTTTCCAAATCTACACCTTCGCTCAGGCAGATGGAAGCTGTCAGCTCCGCATCCAGCTCCGTCTGGAGTGGGCACAGTTCCATATAGCGATGATAGGCGATGCCCATCGCCTGTGCTTCTGTAGCGGTCTGTGGCTCAGCCGTTTCTTTGTCCTCTGTCTCAACTAATGCCGCCGAATGACGGCTCGGCTGAACTGTAACCGGCAGTCGCTCCAATGCCGCGCACAGTCGTTCGCTGCGGTCGCGGCACCAGTTCTCCATCTCCTCAAACAGCGGCGAAAGGTCAATCTCAGCCGCGGTGGGCGTGGTCGAGATACCAATATCGGTCGTTAGACACAATCTCCGGAACAGCCTCGAATCCCCGTCAGTCTCGTGTTCGGTGAAGAACTGCTTCAACATTCTGGGGTAGCTTTCCACCGGCTCGCCGTCCTTTTCAGCGTAGAACATCGGGAGCACCAGATGGTCCCGCGCCCGCGTCATCGCCACGTACAGCAGCCGCAGCCGCTCGGCTTCCACTGCTGCCTCCTCCTGCTCCAGCAGCCGTTCGAAATCCGCTGTCTGAAACCATCCTCTTTCCTTCGAGCCTAACCGCGCCTGAATCAACCGACGAGAGCGGTCAGTCAAACTGATGGACATGTCGTTTCTGCGTCCACCGCCGAGATTGGCGAGCATCACAATGGGAAACTCCAGCCCCTTGGCAGCGTGGATGGTGATGAGGCTGACGCCCTTCGGCGCGCCGGCAGCGGCTTCCGGTCGGTCGTCTTCTTTCAGCCGGGCTCGGTCGAACCAACGCCGGAAGCCCCTCAAACCGCTGCCATGTTGCTGCGACCACACCCGCGCCAGATTCAACATCCGCTCCAGCGAGCGCATTTCCGACTCGGAATCTGCGCCCTCAGGCGCCAGCCCCCAGCCGCCGGTCCAGTCCAGCAGCCATTCCATTAGCCGCTCGGCAGGCGTGTTTCGGCGGATTAGATGCAGCCGCGTCAGCAGCTCCGCCGCCTGCGTCAAGTGCTCATCGCAGCCATCGGGCGTCCTGCGGTAATCCAGCCGAGGATCGAGTTCCATCCACCGCGCCAGCGCCTCGTCCGTGACGCCGAAGAAACGCGACCGCAGCGCTGCGATTACGTTCAGCCGGTCAGCGGGATTGTCGATGGCGGACAACGCCGTCGAGAGGTCATCCAGCAGCGGACTTACGAAGAACCGCTTGCCGCCCTCAATCCTAAACGGGATGCCGCTCTGCAGCAGACAATCGGTGTAATGCTCAATGCCGGTGGTGGTGGGAAACAGAAGCGCGCAGTCGCCGAATTCCGCCTTCCGGTGGCGGTTCTTCCGAGCGTCGAGAACCTGCCAGTCTTCGCTGCACACCGCCAGCTCCAAGGCGGCTGCAAGCGCTTTCGCTTCGGCAGCGCGGAGTTCATCAGCGGACAGTTTTTCAGCGCAGGGATTGTCGAGAAGCACCACCGGCGGGGCGGGAGTGGACTCCGCCCGCGCCGGATCGGCGTAAATAGGCTCATAGTGGATGGACTGATCTGATAGGCTGGGCCAAGCTGATTGAAAGAACGAGTTGACGAAACTGATGATTCCCGGCGCTGAGCGGAAGTTCTGGACGATGTGTGTCGTCTGACCGAACAGTGCCACCCTCTCCGCCGCGCGGACATAGGTCGCCGGGTCGGCGCGGCGGAAGCGGTAGATAGACTGCTTGGGGTCGCCTACGATGCACAACCGCCCCGGCTCCAGCGGCTCGTCAAAAGGATCCCCGATGAATTCTGCCCGGCGCCCGCCCAACCTCAGCGCGATTTCCACCTGCAACGGGTCGGTGTCTTGAAACTCGTCTATCAGCAGGCGGTCGAAACGTTCGAGGAAATGCCGCTTCAGCGATGGCTCGTCCAGCATCCGCCGCGCGATCAGCAGCATGTCTGCAAAACCGATGACGCCTTTGTCGGCTTTGAATCGGTCCATCCGAGCGAGCGTCCCGCCAAGCCAGGGCGTCAGCTCCAGCAGCGTCTCCCGACGCAAATCGCTCAACCAGGCATTCAGCGCCTCCTTCAATGCCGGCAGACGCTCCTTTTTAAGTTGCCTCAACAGCTCCTTGGGCGTCCAATTCTCCTGTTTGCCCTGGTTGAGTTTAATCGCTGAAGCCGCTTCGAGCCAGTTCCAGAAGTCGGTCGAGGAGGTATCATATCCTTCCGGCGCGGCGTCTCCAGCGCGTTCGAGCGCCGCGCGGCACTCATCGCTGGGTCGAGCGGACTCTCGAGCCAGTTCAGCCAATTCCCGCGTCTCATCCACTAGTTCGTGGAAACGGCGGTCCAAGGGCTTGTCGCAAGCCGGGCGGGAAACGTCCAGCGCAAGGTCGCGCCTCTCGTAGAGAACCTCCGCCAGCGAAACCAGGTTCTTAATGCTGCCGCCCAGCGTCAGGAAGCGTTCAAGCATCTGTTGGGTTGGATCGTCAGTCTGGCTTAAAGCCTCCGCAAAACTCTCCTGCAGAGCCAATCCCTCGTCAAAGGCGTCCAGATGCTGGATTTCGGGGTCGATTCCGGCATCCAGCGCCTTCTCGCGGATCATCGACGCCGCAAAGGAGTGGATGGTGGAGAGCGTCGCTGCGTCGATGTCCTGCAGCGCTTGCAGCAGTTTCAGCCGCTCGACGCCCATTGGCATCTCAGGATTCAAGGCCAGACGCTCCAGCCTGCTGCGAGTGCGGTCGGCCAGCTCACAGGCAGCTTTCTCGGTGAAGGTGATGGCGGCTATCTTTCGCACCGGAAAGCGGGCGATGAGGGCGGTCAGGCGATCCACCAGCAGGGTGGTCTTGCCGGTGCCGGCGCCGGCTTCCACCGCGAAAG
>CAZCEM010000301.1:0-3820 GCA_964497555.1 uncultured bacterium | reverse complement strand
CCATTTACTTATACTGCCTGACCCTTTTCAAATCCGCTCAACCGGTTGAAGGATTGGGGGTGGACGGCGTCAGTCCGGTCGTCCTGGAACCGTTCGAGGGAATTTCAGCGGTGATTAGCGAGATTCCGGCTGAAGAATTCTGCGGAGCGTCCTCCGAAACCAACTTGAAGGACCTGTCATGGGTGGGTCCTCGGGCTAAGCGTCATGAGCTGGTGATTGAGCAGGTGATGCGCGCTTCTCCGGTTCTGCCCGCGCAATTCGGAACCCTCTTTTCTTCCCGGGAGGGGCTGCGCCTGTTGATAGAACGAAACCGCCCCGCAATACAACGCTTTTTAGAAGATATGACGGACAAGGAAGAGTGGTCGGTCAAGGTCTATCTGGACCGGGCGAAGGCGATAGAGACGCGGCTGTCCGAATTATCCGCCGGCGCTTTGGAGCGACTGAAAGATCTTTCGTCGGGGCAGCGGTATATTCAGGCACAACGACTTAAGATGGGAACTGAGAAGGAGTTGAACCGGTGGATAAATGACAGTTGCCGCGGAATCGCCCGGCGTTTGAGCGCCTTTATGCTCCCCCCCTTCACCACCCCGCGCGAACGGAAATTACTCTCGCGACCGGTCACGGGCGACGCTCGGGAGATGGCTGCCAATTGGGCGTTTCTCGTCCCCTGTTTGACGCGGGGCGCTTTTATGGATACAATCGCTCATATGAATGAAGAGCAAATGAATCATGGTTTGATGATTGAAACATCCGGTCCTTGGCCGCCGTACAGTTTCTCCCCGACCGTCGAGGCTGTCCTGAGCTGATGAGTTTGTTAATTTACTGTATAATGCGCCCTCCGGCCCGGGAGAAGACCGCGGGAGTGAACGGCGTCGGCGAGCATCCGGTTTCGGTCGTAACCTCCGGGGAGCTGGCAGCCGCGGTTTCGGATTTGCAGGGAGTGGAACTGACGGCGGAGACCGCCCAGGTCCTCGCGTACAACCGGGTGGTCGAAGCCTTCCATAACCGGGGGACGGTCATTCCCCTGCGCTGGGGATCCGTATGCGAAGATGAGCCGCGCGTGGTCAAGCTCCTTAACGAACAAGCTGGGAAGCATCTCGCGCTCTTGCGGGAGTTTCAGGTCCGGGTGGAGATAGGGATTAGAATACTGCTTGCCGGTCTTGCCGCATGTGAACCGGAGGAATTCATTCCGACCGATTCCGCGCCCGACCGCCGGGGGCGCGCTTTTCTAAACAGCCGGCGCGCCCATTACTTCCGGAATGCGCAGGCAGCGAGCATCGGTCTCGCCGCGGCCGAAAGCTGCCGGAAGGCTTTTGCGGGTCTGTTTGTAAAATGTCGGGAAGAGAATCCTTCCTCTCAGCGCCCGTTGTTGTCGCTCTATTTCCTCGTGCCGCGCGAATCAGTAGAACCGTTTCAGTTGATATTCCGTCAGTTGAGCGCGGACATCTCAATCCCGCTTTTAATGAGCGGTCCGTGGCCGCCCTATAATTTTGTTGGTTCGGACATGAAATAACGTCAGCGCCTTTGCCGATTGGACACTGTGGATGCCAGTGCTCAGTGCACAGAGTTCGGTGCTCAGCAACCAGCACCCATCAACCCGTCACCAGTAACCAGCAACAGAAGGGGTTCCGGTGCTTTCACGAAAAATAGAGTCCACCACGAACGACAGCACAATTCAACATGACTCATCCCGTAGTGAGAAGCTGTATGAATTGCTGCTGGACGCGATTCCCTCGTCAGTGCTGCTGATTGACCGGGAAATGCGGATTGTCTCCGCTAACCGGAACTTTCTGGAGAAAGGACAGCGGACGCTTGCGAACACCCTCCGGCAGCGGTTGACGGAGGTGTTTCCGACGATCATCCTCGACCGGATGCAGATCGTCAGCAAGATTCGGCAGGTGTTCGACACCAACCAACCGGCTGAAGGTCAGCGGGTGAGCTATCGCGCCCCCGGTTTGCCCAACAGTACTTATTACTATACCCTGCTCCCCTTCAATTGGAACGGGGTGGTCGAAAGCGTGATGCTGATGATGGTGGATATCACCGACCAAGTGCGATTGAGTGAAGAGGTGTACCGGGTGGAGCGCCATCTGGCAAGCGTGATCGAGAGCGCCAGCGACATTGTCCTCTCCACCGATGCCCAAGGCAACATCCTGACCTGGAATCCCGCCGCTGAGAAGATATCCGGCTATACCTTCTCCGAAGTAAAAGGGCAGTCTTTTTTTGATTACTGCATCAGCAATAAGAAAGCGGAAAGCAAAGCCCTGTTCTCATCCATCATGAACACTGAGAATAACTCGCGGATGGTGGAGGGGAACATGGTTTCGCGCGACGGCACAACGGTTCAGATGGTTTGGGTCTTGTCGCCGATGAAAGACAACTATGCCCGCACCGCAGGGGTGGTGGCGGTAGGGAGAGACCTGACCGAACAGCGGAAGTTGGAGATGCAGCTGCTTCAATCGCAAAAACTTAACGCGCTGGGGGTGATGGCGGGAGGCATCGCCCACGAAATCCGAAATCCGCTGGCAATCGTTTCGTCGTGCGCCCAGTTTCTGATGGAAGACGATATCACGCAGGAGTTCCGATGCGAGTGCGCGAAGAATATCCACACCTTCATTCAGCGCGCTTCCACCATCATAGAAAACCTGCTCCGGTTTGCCCGCGCCCCTTTAAAGACTGACATGACCAATGAAGATTTGATTTTGGTTCTTAGGGAGACGTTGGCGCTGGTTGCCAACCAAGCTAAAATCCAGAAGATCGAGCTTAGCACGGATTTTCTCTCCGAAGCGGCGCTGGTCAGCGGCAATAGCGGACTGTTGCAGCAGATGTTTATGAATCTGTTCCTCAACGCGATCAACGCGATGCCGGAGGGAGGGGAATTGGGCGTCACTCTAAAGAGAACCGGACGCGAATTTCTGATCACCATAGTTGACACCGGACACGGCATCCCCAAGGCGGAAATCGACCGGATATTCGATCCGTTCTATACGACCTCCCCGGTCGGGAAGGGGACCGGATTGGGATTATCCATCTGTTACTCCATAATCAAGCAGCACTTTGGTTCTATCGAAGTGGAAAGCGCCGAAGGCAGGGGGAGCACGTTCACCGTAAGGCTGCCGGCGTTGCTGTGATTAATCATCTTGCGGGTTGCAGGTGACTGGTGACTGGGGGAACTGGGGTGCAGGTCGCGGGTTGCGGGGAACAGTCGGCCGGGGCTGCGCCTTTCTCAGGTCGCGAGGATACAATTGGAGGGAACTTTGTTAGATCCGGGATATGAGATCCTTATTGTGGACGACGAACCGTATATGTGCTGGGTTCTGAAATACCTTTTAGAAAAACAAGGGTACGTCACCAAGCAAGCCTTGAACGGGCAGGAAGCCCTGGGCTTAATGGCGCCGAACCGGTTCCAGTCCATCTTCCTGGACGCCAAGCTCCCCGATATTGAGGGTCTGGAGCTGGCGGTTCGGCTGCGGAGCATTGATCCTCGCGCGTGGATTGTGATGATCTCCGGCTATTTCTATCCCACCGACGACGCGATAAAAAAAGCAATGACGGCGGGAGTGATCAACGGTTTCATCAGCAAGCCGTTTGTTCACGAGGAGGTGCTGGGGGCGATCCGACTCCCTCCCCCCGCAGCCTGGAATGGAACTGTCGCATAATGGTTGCTGGTTGCGGGTGACTGGTGGCTGTAAGAGGAATTCCTTCTTCTCTTAAGTTTATGTGCCAGGCTGTGGAAATTCCCCTTCCTTAAATCGGCTGTTAATCCTTTCGTTATCATAGCCTGTATTCCTTAGGGCTCAGTCCCCCGCCACCAGTCACC
>CAZCEM010000300.1:0-3820 GCA_964497555.1 uncultured bacterium | reverse complement strand
GTGTTGTTGCGAATCAGAAATTCACACCATTTAAAAAAGACTCAGCCGTCCAGTAGGTGATGGACGAAGTGGACGGGGGGGGAGGGTAGTTATTATTATGGTTGGTGGAACCACTTCGAGAGGGAGTTTTGATATGCTGCCGAAGCAGCTTTCATTATTCTTCCTTCATCTTCTTCATCGACTGGGCTTTTAAATCTCTCAGCACTTTGAGGTCGCCTTTTTTCTTTTGCAACACCCAGTCCGATAGCTGATAACCAGCGGCTTCATCGGCTAACCGGCATACCAGTTGCCAATGCCCCAGATGGAAATGCGCCTCAGCGAGCATCTTCAGGCAGGATACTTCGTTGTAATGATTGTTGCGCTTTTGCCGTCCAACCGCAATCCTCAACTGTTCCAATGCGGGAACGGCTTCCTTCCATTTCTTCGACTTGATATAACTCTTGCTCAACGTCCACAGAAACGCCCGTCGCTGGGGGAATCTTTCCAGCAAAGGCTTAACTTCCTCGATGGCTTTTCGATAATTCCCGTTTTCCAGTTGTATCCAGGCGAGGCTGTTCAGCGCAGCATAATGCGTTATCGAGCCTTTCTCCGCTCCCAGCCGGATGTGGGCGAGTCCTTCGTCCCGTCGGTCGGGGATTATACCCAGACTGCGAATGATGCCGGCGCCGCGGCTTAAATAATACTGATACATGCCCAGACCGTAATAGACGTCCCACAATTCAGGATCTGCCGCCGCTGCACGTTTAAGGTGCTCCCCCGCCGTGAAGAGGCGCTTGATTGCGGCGTAGAGACGACCTTGCCGATGGTCTATCATCACCAGATACATCTCCGCCATCCCGCGATATAGTTCCGCCTCCGCCCGCGTGCATAAACGCGAATCCTCCCCTTGACACAAGGCTTCAGTCTTTTCGCAGGCTTCCAACAGCGCCAGCATATCGACATCATCTTCGTAGTCGATGGAGCGGGCGGTCAAAACCGTCGCCCTCATAAGCCATCCGAAGGGATGTTGAGGCTGGCGTTCAAGCAGGCTGTCAATCAGCGCCAGCGCAGTCTCATATTCCTCATTGATGGTGAGATAAGCCACGCGCTCCGACAGTGGATGCTGGGGACCTAACTTAGGAAGGATGTTCTCAACGGCGCCGAAGACCAATGAAGCCGCGAGAAATATCAGCGAGCCTATAATGTACATCACGAAATAATGGTAATCAGCCCCGGTGCGACGTTCCTGCCGGTCTGAGGACGGACTCACATTACCGACGCCCCTCTTGTTGCCTTTCTTATGCCAACTTGCATTCATAGGGTAAAGTTTAGAGTTAAAGCTTCAGCTTGCACGTCCTAAAGCTTGAACTCATACCAATTCGCATTCAATAAGTCAATTACCTTTATTGCAACCCCCCTGCCTCCCTTCAATAGAAGGGGAGTAACTCAAATGCTGGACTTGATATACCCCCCTTCTATTGAAGGGGGGCAGGGGGGTTGTTTTACTGAATAATGACTGTTTGAAAGCTAATTGGTATCAGCAACAACACATAGCGCTCAGCAGCAGTTTTAACTGACCGCCACGAGGATTTTCCGAGCCGCTGCGCCGGGAATCGAACCTCGATATTCGGCCATCAATAAGCCCATCAGAAAGCGCATCCGAGCTTCAGGATCTGATGGTCCCCTTCCATCATTTTCAGAGACGATAGTTTTTAACTTTCCCTCGACCTGCTGCTTTTTCATTGGCTTAACCGCCAGCTCCTCGAGGATGTAGTCCCAGTCGGTTTCGCCGTTGAAGGCAAATTCCTCCAGAGCCGGACGGAAGGCCTCCCGGCTGAATCGGCCCGCGAGAAAAAGCTCGAAGAGCACCTCAAGCCGTTCGTCGTCCAACTCGGTCATGTCGCCGCCTAAGCGTCGGACATGGGTGAGAAGTTCTCCCAACACGAACGCCGCTAAGACCGCATTCACCTTTTTATCATTGACCAAGCGGTCGAACAGACTCAATCGAGGAGAATTCACCATCGCCTTGATGAGCGACTCCGACAGCCCCAGCTTCTGCAAGCGTGCGCGCCGATCCCAGGGTCGCTCCGGCAGATGGGCGCGAATGGCTCCCACCGCCTCAATGGTCAGCGCCAGCGGGGGGGAGTCGGTGTCAGGATACATACGGTCGGGACCGGGCAAGATGCGCTCGAAGTCGGTCTCACCGTTGCGCATGACCTGCCGAGTCTCGTTGGGGATGCCGACGCAAGCCTCGCGGCAGCGGATTTCCACCTCCTTCAGTCCGGTTTCAACGTCCACTCGCGCTCCCCAGACTATCACCGCTGCATCCTCGACGCCTAAGTTCAACAACCGGCTGACGCTGTCCAGCTCCCTGCGGGTGAGGGCGGTAGAAGATTGAGCCTCAGTGTGCAGTATCGAGGGACGATGCTGTAGGCAGGCAATAACCCGCACCCGCCCGGCGATATCGTCGGCGAAGGTGCGATAGGGTCCAATAGGCCATGCCAGCAAGCCAGCCATGCCTCGCAAGGCGACAGCACCGACAGCGAAACTCTCGTCGGCGGATTCATTCACCGCGAAACGAGCCAGTTCGCCGGTTAGATCCAGCTTGTCCGCGACAAGGTTTTCCTTGGTGAGGCCGCGTTCCTTCAACTTCTCCCGCAGCATCAGCAGACGGTGCTGGCGGTAAGCTTCGTAGAGCATCAGGCGGGGTATCAATGGCAGACGGGGCACGCCTTTGACTTCAACGCGGGTGCCGCCTTCGACGGAGGAGTTGACGTCCTGTCGCACTGAGCCAAGCCCGCGGCGGATCTTGCCGGTGGTTCGCAGGATTTCGCTGATGAGGACCCCCACCTCATAGGTTTCCAGCGGCTCCAGCATGTGGGGAGCGGTGACGACCTCGACAAGCGGCATGGACAGCCGGTCGGTCAGGTATATTCTACGATGACCGACGTCAGCCACTTCCCGGCAGGCGTCCTCTTCGACGGCAAGCTGAATGACGCCAATCCTGCGGCCTTTGTAAGGAATCCAGCCGTTGACGCCCACGATGGCGGTTCGCTGGAAGCCCGCAGGTATCGAGCCGTCGAGGTACTGCTTGCGCGCGACGTGCAGCTCGCCGACGATGGAGCAGTTCAGCAGCAGGGCGATTTCAATGGCGATATCCACAGCTTGGCGGTTGATAAGGAAGGGCGGATTATCGTCGATTTCGTAGGTGCAGACGGAGTCTTTATTGAGCCGGTAGATTATCTCCTTCTTGGTCTTGAACTCCATCAGCGCGGTGCCGTCGTATTCACCCAGCTCAGACAAGGTGGGCCGCATGTGGCGCAAGATTTGAGCGTCGTATTTTTCGCTGTAAAGACCAGCGGGGCAGCGGCAGAACAGTTTATGGTCGGTCAGAAGCTGCTGGTGTACCTCCAGCCCGCTTTTAAATCCGTATCTTTTAGGGTCAAAGTCGAGCAATGAGGGATGTATTTTCATGGAGCCAGTTCACTCGTTTGGAGGATTGTTTCAAGATAAAACGCAAACCGCTTCGAGGAAGGTCGAAACGGACTCCTCTTAAACTTATTAAGATAATAAGTTTCGCAAGGGAATCCATAAGCTGCAAGGGAGAAATGGGTGATGGCGGGGAAAAATGAGAACGGAGAGATTTTAATATGAAGACAATGGACAGCAGGGGGCAGTGGACACCTCGCAACTAAACTGACTACTGCCTACCTGTATTGACAGGTTAGTTTGGTCATCATTCCTGCGGAAGCAGGAATCCAGAAATCCCTTCCTAATGCTGGATTCCAGCTTTCGCTGGAATGATGCGCCTCCGGCGTATTCTCTGGATTCCAGCTTTCGC
>CAZCEM010000299.1:0-3822 GCA_964497555.1 uncultured bacterium | reverse complement strand
CAATTCCCGCGCAAGCGGGAATCCAGATACGCTGTCATTCCCGCGCAAGCGGGAATCCAGAATTAATTTTTAAGTGCTTGATATTTCAAATAGTTAAACTCTCCATCTAGATTCCCGCCTTCGCGGAAATGACAGCATTCGAAACATTCTGCCCTAAATTCGGAATTATCGGACAGACTCTGAAATTCCGACCTCCGTGAGGTTGCGGCTATTTTCTGGGA
Source organism: uncultured bacterium (assembly GCA_964497555.1). GTDB lineage: Bacteria > Electryoneota > AABM5-125-24 > Hatepunaeales > Hatepunaeaceae > CAZCEM01. The sequence continues at coordinate 3,601 of CAZCEM010000299.1, read as the reverse complement.
GATGATGCGCCTTTGGTGTATTTAGTCATCAAACGCGAAATTCTTCGCCTGCATCTGGATTCGACCAATAGGAACTGCGCTCTTAATAACACATGATTTCCTTTTTAAACACCATCTTTCTGGCCGGGCTGACGGCGGCGGCGATTCCGTTGCTGCTGCACCTTTTCAGCCGCCGGCGAATGCCGCTGATCCCCTTCAGCACCCTTGAATTCCTGCGACAGATGCAGAAGCGGAAAACCCGGCGGATTCAACTGAAGCAGATAATCCTGCTGATACTGCGCACATTGGCGTTAACGGCCCTTGTGCTGGCGTTCGCGCGGCCGGCGGTGCGCTCGTCGGGCTTGGGCGGCGACGCCGCAGTCGAGGTCGTCGCGCTGTTCGACGACGGTCTGAATTCCGCTGCCGAAAGCCGCGATGGTTCGATCCTGCGGCTGGCGCGGGAGAAGCTCAGCCCCGTCATCGACCTGCTGAGGCCGCAAGACCGCCTGACGGTGATTCCAGCCTCGCGCCCGGACCGGGCTCTGAGCGTCAGCAAAGCTCAGTCCGACTTACTGAACGACCGGCTGGAGAGCGCTCCCCCCGCTGCGGTCGCGCCGCAGTTAGAAGCCTCCTGGAGCCGGATCGACTCCCTCTTCGCCGCTTCGCCGCAGTTCAACCGCGAGGTGTTTGTCATCAGCGGATTTTTCTCCCCGCAGTGGGATTCGCTGTCCTGCCCGCCGGCGGGGAAGTCCGAACGACGCTTTTTGCTGCCGGTGGGGCCTGACGAACTGCCCAACCTGTCTGTCAGCGAGGTCAAGGTCGAAAGCGCCCTGCTGCAGGCGGGCGCGCCTGTGGAACTAAGCGCGCGGATAGCCAATCACTCGACACGGGCGGTTAAGGACGCGCTGGTGGGAGTGTATCTGGAAGGTGCGCGGGTGGCGCAAGCCGCGCTGGACCTCCCCGCGGAAGGCTCAGCTTCTGCGTCGTTTTCGGTGACGCCCGATAAGCCGGGTTTGCTGGCGGGCTGCGTCAAGGCTGAAGACGGCGACGCGCTGGCGCCGGACGACTGCGGCTGGTTTACGCTGGACGTGCCGGAGCAAATTAAAATATTAGCGGTCGCATCGGAGGGCGAGACTCGGATTATCTTGCAAGCCGCGCTGGCGAAGGAAGTCGCGGGATTCTTTCAAGTCGATTGGGAGACCCCGGATCGATGGGAAGCCAAGTCCTTCAAGCGCTGCGACGTAGTGCTTCTGACGGGAGTGAATTCGGTGTCGGCGGGAACCGCTGAGCGGCTGGCGGAGTTTGTCCGGCAGGGCGGCGGGTTGATCTGGTTTCAGAATCTGGGTGCGGATCTGGCGGATTTAAGCCGCGGGTTGTGGAAGCAGCTCGGTTTCGCGGGCGCCGGCGGCGTCGAATCCGGCGGAGCAATGTCGTGGGGGAAGGTCGATCTGGAGCATCCTTTGTTCCGCGGCGTGTTCGACCGCGAAGGCGCGCCGCGTTCGCCACAGTTTAAATACGTCGTTGATCTGGCGGTCGGGCGGGACGATCAAGTCATCATCCCGCTGTCAAACGGCAGGCCTTTTCTCATCGAGCGTGCATTAGATAAGGGTCGAGCCTTGATGTACGCCGTGCCGCTGAGTTTGGAAGCGGGGGATTTCATCTTCACCGGCATCTTCGCGCCGCTGATGGTGCGTTCTATCAGCTACGTGTCCGCGGGCGGGACGGAATCCAACGGCCATTGGCGGGCGGTGCAGCCGTGCCGCATTGTTCTCCGGCGCGATCAAGCCACCAGCTTGACGCTCGGTCGTCCCAACGGCGACCGGCTCGACCTGTTGCCGAGGGTGGTGACGGGCGGCGTGGAATATGACCTGGGGCGGCTGAACGAGCCGGGCGTGTATGACCTGTGTGACGGCGAGCGCATCGTCCACCGGCTGGCGGTCAACCTGCCGACCGACCAATCCGACCTGCGCCGACGCGGTCTAGATGCCTTGGGCGAGCGCCTTGACGCGGTGGTTCTCGACGTTCCTCCGGAGGAACTGCGGGAGCGGGTGCTCAAACTGCGCTACGGACGGGAGTTGTGGGCGCAGATGGCGGGAGCCTTTCTGGTGATGCTGCTGGCCGAATCAGCTATTGCCCGAATTTGGAGGAAGGGGGACGAATGACGGGTGGTCAACCGGAGCAAGCCGTGTTGGTGGGCGTTCAGCGCGCAGGCGTGCCGATGTGGGAGGTCAACGACAACCTCGACGAGCTGGAGCAGCTCTCGCGCACCGCCGGGGCTGAGCCGTCCTTCCGGCTGGTGCAAGACAAGGGACACCCCAACGCGGGCACCTTTATCGGCAAGGGCAAGGTCGAGGAAATCCGCGATCTGATTGAAGCCTTTGGGGTTGATCTGGTGATCTTCGACGACGACCTGACGCCCGCGCAAGCCCGCAATTTGGAGAACACCCTCAAATGCCGGATCATCGACCGCTCCGGCTTGATCCTCGACATCTTCGCCCGCCGGGCTCAGACAATGGAATCCCGCATTCAGGTTGAGCTGGCGCAACTGCAATACCTGCGGCCGCGTCTAACCCGCCGCTGGCAGCATTTCTCACGCCAATTCGGGGGAGTAGGTTCGCGCGGCGCCATCGGCATCCGCGGTCCCGGCGAGACCCAGCTTGAGACCGACCGCCGGGTTATCGGACTGCGGATAAGTTCGCTCAAACGCGACCTCGCTAAGATCGAAAAAGCCCGAGCCACACGCCGCTCGCATCGCCGCCGGTTCTTCAAGGTGGCGCTGATAGGCTACACCAACGCGGGCAAATCGACCCTTCTCAACGCCTTGACCAAGTCCGATGTATTTGTGGAAGACCTGTTGTTCGCCACACTCGATCCGACCGTGCGTGCCTTGCGGCTGCCCACCGGACAGCGGGTGCTGCTGATTGATACTGTAGGTTTCATCCGCAAGCTGCCGGTGGACTTGTTGGTGACATTTCGCTCGACGCTGGAGGAGTCGCTGTCCGCCGATCTGCTGGTGAACGTGGTTGATCTGGCTCATCCGCATTGGGAGGAGCAGTTCGCGCGCACCGACGAGATCATCAAGGAACTGAAGCTCGACGCGACGCCGCAGCTCATCGCGTTCAACAAGGTCGATCTGGTGGATGACCCGACGCTGCTGGACGGGCTGCGGAGGCAGTTTCCAGAGGCGTTGTTCATCAGCGCGCTGCGGGGGATAAGGCTGTGGGAGGTGCCGCAGCGGATCAGCGTATTTGCCGAGCGGCAGTGGGTGCGGGGCACCCGGGCGTTCAGCCCCGACGAGGGCGAGCAGCTCCGGCGTTTCGAGACGCAGGTGAAGGTTATGGGGCGCACCTTCCGGGAAGGGTTGATTTTAGTGGATTATTTGGTGGCGGTGGAGGGGACAGGGAAGTCTAAGGTCCTGTCATGTTAATAATCTGAAGTTTCGCAGTCGCCAAATTGTAGGTTAACTTGCATCATATTCTCGAATTATTAATGGATGCAAAATCATTTGGTCATTCGTTGTCATTCCCGCTTTCGCGGGAATTGTCAGGTGGCTGCCCCGCCACGGAGCATGAAAATAGGTCGCGTAGGACAAGCGTCTCGCTTGTCAACCGAGACGGTTGAC